>NZ_JBYCLD010000192.1:0-6593 GCF_057473725.1 Mycobacterium sp. TH-M11
AACGTGCTTATGCCGCAAGGGAAGCCGAGCTCGAGGAGCTCGCGGGTGAGGGCGCGATGCGGCAACTGGAGCGCAACGTGCTGCTCAGCGTTCTGGACCGCAAGTGGCGTGAGCACCTCTACGAGATGGACTACCTCAAGGAAGGCATCGGTCTGCGGGCGATGGCGCAGCGTGACCCCCTGGTCGAGTACCAGCGGGAAGGCTTTGACATGTTCCGCGGCATGCTCGACGGGCTCAAAGAGGAGTCGGTCGGCTTCCTGTTCAACGTCGCCGTGGAGGCCGTCCCGAAGCAGTCGGTCGCGCCGGTGGATGCCCCCGAGGGGTTGGCGGAGTTCGGGTTGCGCGCCAAAGGAATCGACGGCGCCAACGGTGCTGACGGCGCCGATGGTGCGGCCGGGCTGACCTATTCGGGCCCCGACGAGGACGGCTCTGCGCAGGTGCGGCGTCCCCGCGACCTGCAGCCGGCCGGCGCGACATCGCGCCGTGAGCGCCGCGAAGCGGCCCGCCGCGAAGGCCGCGGGCCCCGCTTGCCGAAGGTGCCGCGCAAGGGCTGAGGCGTTGAAGCGCTCAGCCGATGTGCAGGGCGACGATCCGCCAGGCGATGCTGTTTCCCGTCCGCGGGATGGACTCGACTCGGCAGGCCAGTGCATGAGTGCGCCGTCCGCGCCGGTAGGTGCCGAAAACCTCCACCGCGCTGGCCGGTTCGCCTGAACCTGCCGGTTGCACGCGTACCCGCTGCAGGATGGCCGGCTCAACTCGGCCCACCGGTGTCGGCGGCCGCGCCGATACCACCGAGTCGGCGAGTCCGGTGGCAAGCAGCGGATGCAGATGCGTGGACGGCCGGCGCCCGTCCACCACCTCCAGGACCCGGCGCAGTGCGGCGTCGGCGAACACCGCGGCCGCCTGTAGCGGCGCCGGCAACACCTTGAGCGCGGGTCGATCGGGCCGCGTCCTCGGCGGATGCCCGCGGCGGGGCCGAACCGACGGCGGAGACGCGGGCGAGTGCGCGGGCCGACCCGGCGTAGCCGGGCGGGCCGGCGGTTCGTAGTCGAGCATCGGTGCGACGGCCGAGCGCGGGGGCGTAGTGGGATCGATGGGCACGGCAACTCTCCAAGGTCGGTCCGGGTGGTGGGCCTGCTGGAGAGTGGCAGGGCGTGTGCGGCGATCATCGCACAATCGCGGCTGCGGCGTATCCGCGTGCGGCGCGGCCCAGCGGCGGGCTACCGTGAGCGGCAGTGTTTTTCTCCGATCCGGGGCTGGTGCGGTGCCCGGCCGGATCGAGCCAGCAGGGAGGACGGGTGCCAGGATGGTGAACCGGCTATCGGCGTCGGAAGCCTCTTTTTACCGGCTGGAGAACACCACGACGCCGATGTACGTGCAGTCGCTGTTCATTCTTCGTAACCCGCGGGGCGGGCTGGGCTACGACAAGCTGCTGGAGACCGTCGAGCAGCGGCTGCCCCAAATCCCGCGCTACCGGCAGAAGATCCGCGAAGTCACTATGAACCTGGCCCGCCCGGTGTGGGTGGACGACCACGAGTTCGACATCACCTACCACGTAAGGCATCTCGCAGTGCCGTCCCCCGGCAGCGATCGCCAGCTGCACGAGCTGGTCGCACGGTTGAGTCAACAGCCGCTGGATCGCTCCCGGCCGCTGTGGGCGACCTATCTGATCGAGGGACTGGCTGACAACCGGATCGCCCTCTACATCAAGTCCCATCAAGCGCTGGTCCACGGCATGGCGGCGCCGGCGTTGGCGCACGTCCTGGTCGATCGGACTCAGCGTCCACCGGCTTTCCATGAAGACATCTGGGTACCTCGCGACGAGCCGGGCGCCGTCGAGTTGGTGCTCGGTGCGGTCGGGGACTGGGTGGCGGCCCCGCGGACCCAACTGCAGGCGGTGGGGTCGACGGTCGGCAGCCCGTTGACCTGGGCGGGCCGCAAGGCGTTCGATGCGGTCCGGGCCATCGCGCGCGGTGCGGCCCCGCAGAGCCCGCTCAACACCCAGGTCTCGCAGAACCGCCTGTTCACGGTGGCGAGCGGTTCGCTCGAGGACTACCGAACAGTGCGGGCCCGCTATGACTGCGCCATCAACGACGTGGTGCTCGCCGTGATCACCGGCGCGCTGCGGAACTGGCTGCTGGCCCGCGGTGAACCGGTCGGATCGACACGCACCGTACGGGCGATGGCACCGTTGTCGGTGTATCCGGACCACGAACTCGACTCCGCGGGTCAGCCGATCGGTGCGGTGACACCGTTCTTGGTGGATCTTCCTGTCGGCGAACCGAATCCGGTAGTCCGGCTTTCTCAGATCGCCTATGCCACCGAGTCGCATCCCACCTCGACCGGGTTGGTGGATGCCCGCACCATCTTGACCGTGGCGGGCTTCGCCCCGCCAACCCTGCACGCGATGGGTGTTCGGGTGGCGACTGCGTTCGCCGGATTCTCCGGGCGGGTGTTCAACCTGCTGATCACCAATGCACCGGGCACTCAGCGGCAGCTCTATGTTTGCGGAGCGAAACTGCTCGAGACCTACAGCGTGCCGCCGTTGTTGCCCAACAAGGCGTTGACGATCGGGGTGACGTCTTACAACGGCACGCTCTATTTCGGTGTCAATGCCGACCGCAAGGCGATGAGTGACGTAGGAATGGTCTCAGCACTGCTGGACGAGGCGCTGGCCGAACTGCTGGAGGCAGCACAGTGAGCGACGACGAATTCGAAGCCGCCAAGAAGCGGCTCGCCGACGACGTATACGAAAAGGAATTGCTGCGTCTGCAAAGCGAATTCGTCAAGCTCCAGCAATGGGTTCGCGCTACCGGCACCCGCGTGGTGGTGATTTTCGAGGGTCGTGACGCCGCAGGCAAGGGCGGCGTCATCAAGCGCATCACCGAGTACCTGAGCCCGCGCACGGTGCGGATCGCGGCCTTACCAGCCCCCACCGAGCGTGAGCAGGGGGAGTGGTACTTCCAGCGCTACATCGCGCACTTGCCGGCGCGCGGTGAGATCACCCTCTTCGACCGATCCTGGTACAACCGGGCCGGGGTGGAGAAGGTGATGGGCTTCTGCACTCCCGAAGAGCATGAGCAATTCCTCAAGCAGGCGCCGGTTTTCGAGCAGCTACTGATCGACGACGGAATCCTGTTGCGCAAGTACTGGTTCTCGGTGTCCCAGGAAGAGCAGCTGCGCCGGTTCCGTAAGCGGCGCAACGATCCGCTGCGGCAGTGGAAACTGTCGCCGATGGACCTCGAGGCGCTGCACCGCTGGGAGGATTACTCGCGGGCCCGCGACGAGATGATGGCCCGCACCGATACCGCGTCGAGCCCCTGGTATGTGGTCGAGTCAGAAGTCAAGACACACGCCCGGCTGAACATGATGGCGCACCTGCTGGCGTCGATTCCCTATCGCGAGGTGGAGCACCAGCGGGTGGACTTGCCGAAGAAGCCCATCGTCACCGGCTTTTACAAGCGGCCCGACCGAAGTCTCTACCGCTACGTCGATGACTACGCCGCCACACTGCTGGGCGAGGCATGACCCTCCCCCGCAAGCGGGTGGTGACCCGCGTCGCCCGGCTTCGCCGCGCTGGCGATCGCGGCTGGGTTGACGGCCGCGACCCGCGTCGCCCGGCTTCGCCGCGCTAGCTATCGCGGCTAAGGTCTGGGCTCATGCGGGTCTACATCCCGGCGACGCTGGCCATGCTGGCCCAACTGGTCGCCGACGGTTCATTGCGTCCGGTCAGCGGGACTGCGTTCGCGGTGACCCCGGCGCTGCGGGAGGCCTACGCCCACGGCGATGATGACGAACTGGCCGAGGTCGCGCTGGGGGAGGCGGCGCTGGCCTCGCTGCGGTTGCTCGCCGCTGCGGACGCCGATTTGGCCGGCGCGAAGCTGCCCACGCGTCGGGCGGTGCTGGTCGCCGAGGTCGAGGGGGCTACGGTCCGCCCCGATCTGGATGCCGCGGTGGTGCGGCTGGCAGGGCCGGTCGCGCTCCCCGAGGTGGTCGCGGCGTATGTGGACAACGCTGCTGCCGAGCCGGCTGTGCTCGCGGCAATGGCGGTGATCGACGACGCCGACCTCGGTGACGAGGACGCCGAGCTGACCGTCGGCGACGCCCAGGACCACGACCTGGCCTGGTATGCCACCCAGGAGCTGCCGTTCCTGCTCGACCTGCTCTGATGCCGTCCGGGCAAGGTTACGGTACCGTAGGTTCATCAACCCCCGGTAGCGAACAGGGAATTTTTCGTGAGCAAGAAGCATTCGGCGATCGTTGCCCACATCGGTGACACCAAGCGGCCGACCGCCGTCGGGGTCGACCGTCACCCGGTCTGGAATGCGGTGCGTCGCATCGCAACACAGATCACCACACCGCTTTTGCCAGACGACTATCTGCGCTTGGCCAACCCTTTGTGGTCGGCCCGGGAACTGCGTGGACGGGTGGTGGAGGTCCGGCGCGAGACCGGGGATTCGGCAACGCTGGTCATCAGGCCTGGCTGGGGGTTCCAATTCGACTACCGGGCCGGTCAGTACATCGGCATCGGGCTGCTGGTCGACGGTCGATGGCGTTGGCGTTCTTACTCGCTGACCTCGCCGCCGGTGACCGGGTCTCGCACCATCTCCATCACCGTGAAGGCGATGCCGGAAGGTTTTCTGTCCAGTCATCTGGTGGACGGGGTCGCTCCGGGGACCGTAGTTCGGCTGGCCGCGCCGCAGGGGGAGTTCGTGCTGCCCGACCCGGCGCCGGCCACGGTGCTGTTCGTCACCGCCGGATCCGGGATCACGCCGGTCATGGCGATGTTGCGCTCGCTGGCTCGGCGCGGCGCCATCGCCGACGTCGTTCACTTGCATTCGGCGCCCACGGCAGCCGACACGCTGTTCGCCGATGAGTTGGCAGCCTTGGCGCGTGACCATCCCGGTTACCGGCTGCTGCTGCGCACTACTCGCGACCAGGGTCGGCTGGAGCTGCGGGGACCCGAAACTCTCGACGCCGATGTGCCCGATTGGCGTGAGCGCCAGACCTGGGCGTGCGGGCCGGCGGCGATGCTCGGCGATGCCGAACGCGTCTGGGCCGCTGCGGGGATCGCCGACCACTTGCATGTCGAGCGGTTCTCGGTGGCGCGTACCGCGACGGCCGAGGGCGGGGGCATGGTGACCTTCGCGGCAAGCGGCAAGAGCGTTGCGGCGGATGCGGCAACGACGCTGCTCGAGGCCGGCGAGAGCGCCGGGGTTTTGATGCCGTTCGGGTGTCGGATGGGCATCTGCCAGTCATGCGTGGTGACGCTGGTGGCGGGGCAGGCGCGTGATCTGCGCAGCGGTGCCGACCACGAGCCGGGGACCCGTGTGCAGACCTGTGTCAGCACGGCCGCCGGCGATTGCGAGCTCGACGTCTAATGGTTACCCGCTGGTAACCTACGGAGTCGTAGGTTACGATAGCGTAGGTGCAGACGGTAATGCGTTTCCGAAAGGTGGTCTGATGGCGGTAACCGACGTCGAGGTGTTTGCGCACCTCAGCGACGCCGATGTGGCGAATCTCGCCGCGGAACTGGACGCCATCCGCAGAGACATCGAGGCGACTCGAGGCGAACGTGACGCTCGCTACATCCACCGCACCATCGCCGCCCAGCGGGCGCTCGAGGTGACCGGCCGGGTGCTACTGGCGGCCGGCAACCGACGCTGGGCGCGCTGGGCCGGTACCGCCACCTTGGGCGTGGCCAAGATCGTCGAGAACATGGAGATCGGCCACAACGTCATGCACGGGCAGTGGGACTGGATGAACGATCCAGAGATCCACTCCACCGGCTGGGAGTGGGATATGGCCGGTGTCTCCAAGCACTGGCGCTTCACCCACAACTTCGCCCACCACAAGTACACCAACATCCTCGGGATGGACGACGATGTGGGTTACGGCGTAATCCGGGTCACTCGCGACACTCGCTGGCAGCGCTTCAACCTGCTCAACCTGTTCTACAACGCCATGTTGGCGATCGGGTTCGAGTGGGGAGTCGCATTGCAGCACTTGGAGATCGGCAAGATCTTCAAAGGCCGCGACAGTCGCCAGTCGACCCTGGTGCGGCTGCGGGAGTTCGGCGACAAAGCCGGACGGCAGGTGTTCAAGGACTACGTGGCGTTTCCGGCCCTGACCTCACTGTCGCCCGGCGCGACGTTCGTCTCGACGGTGAAGGCCAATGCGATCGCCAATGTGATCCGCAACCTGTGGGCCAATGCGATCATCTTCTGCGGTCACTTCCCTGACGGTGCAGAGAAATTCACCAAGACCGACATGGTCGGTGAGTCGCAGGGGCAGTGGTATCTGCGGCAGCTGCTGGGCAGCGCCAACATCGATGCCGGGCAGCCGATGCGGTTTATGAGCGGCAGCCTGTCGCATCAGATCGAACATCACCTGTTCCCGGATCTGCCGAGCAACCGCTACCCCGAGATCGCGGTGCGGGTGCGTGCGGTGTGCGAGAAGTACGACCTGCCCTATACCTCCGGGCCGTTCCTGGTGCAGTACGCCAAGACCTGGCGCACTATCGCCAAACTGTCACTGCCGGACCGCTTTCTGCGCGACACCGCCGATGACGCACCGGAGACCCGCAGCGAGAA
>NZ_JBYCLD010000193.1:0-8575 GCF_057473725.1 Mycobacterium sp. TH-M11
CTGAAGATTTGCAGTGCCCGATCATGTCGACGCTCATTCGCTCGTCGATACCGTTGGGCGCGCCCGGTCGCCGCCAGGCCACGTCAAGGGTCACATCGGTGCCCCCGCCGGCGGTCGCATATCGCTGAAAGCCCTGCACCCGCCCGGAACGGTCGCGAGCGACGATCAACTGGACGCCGGGGTAGCGGCCCTCGAGCGCGCTGTCGAGAATCATCGAAAAGCCCCGTTGCATACGGGCTCCGCGGTGCGACGCGTACAGCACCTCGGCCAGCTCGTCGGCGAGCGCTTCGTCGAGGTGCTGCTCGTTGACCACTTCGGTGGCGATGCCGGCGTTGTGGGTGCGTTGCACCGCCTGGCGGAGATTGCGGTATTTGCGGCCCGTCATGTCGAAGCTGCGCACATCGACGACGACGTCGCGCCCGATCGGGATCGCCCGCAGCGGTCGACCCACCACGGCACGATCTCGCCACAGCGCCACCCACTGCTCACCACAGCCCAACACCACGACCCGCCAGCCATGCCGGCGGCACATCGCGGCGAAGTCGCCGGCGAGTTGCGGGAATTGGGCGGCCTGCCCGATGGGATCGCCGCTGACCACCGCGAGACCGAGGCGCACGGCATAGGCGATCGCCGCCGTTTCGTCGGCATTGAAGTAGTAGCTCTTCATGGCCTGCATCGCGAACGGGGCAAGCGGGTCGCCGTGTGTGGCCTCGACCAGTGTCCAGACCCGTGGCAGTGAGCCGGGATCCCGCCGTGACGACACCGGCCAGGTCAGCACCAGGCCCGCGCCCGCGACCAGGCCATCACTGAGCAGCTGGAACGACGTCACGTGCATGACCAGGCCAGTCGCCGCCACCAGCACTGACGCCGTGCCGTGGCTGACCGTGATCGACCGACCCAGCAAGATCCCGCGAGCGGCCAGGATCACCGCCAACGACAACGACAGTGACCACGTCAGTCCGCCGACGGTAGTCAACCCGGACGCGTAGTGGTAGCGCGCCACCAGCAGGACGCTCACCCCGGAGGCGCCGAGCAGGGCCGACCGGCCGATCTGACGTACATGCTGCGATTCGGAATCGAGCACCACCCGATCGCGGACGGCGACTCTGGCTGGTTCGTTCATCGCAGCCTTCACGGCGCCGGCCGACGTTCAGGCTGCCCGCGGCAGGTCCGGATCGGCCGCCACCACCGGCGTCGCGGCCCGGTCCGCTATCGGCTTCCAGCCGACGTAGGTCAGATACGCGCCGAACGCACCGAAAAGGATGCACAGCGCTCGCCACAGATCACCTTGATCGATGACCGAGCGGGCCATGGCGACGAAAGTCGACGGAAAGGCCAGCATCAGGACGCCACGCACGACCACCAGCCAGCACAGCGTCGACACCACGACCGCGGCCAGGCCGCGCCAATACGGGTGGAGCGCGATCATGACCAGACCGCCCAGCAGCACGAACGGGCCCGTCGCCCACGCCCACATCGGATTTTCGGCGAAATCCGAGGTGAGCGATGACATCTCAGAAGTGTGTGCTGCCGCTGCGGCGCACACGATGACGACGAACGGGCCGAGCACCCGGGCGAAGGCACGGGTTCTCGTTTGCGGTAGGTCAGAAGAACTCATCGGTTGCCTCCAGCGAACTTCGGCCTCATGCCGGTATCCGACCATTCGACCCAGGGTGGCAGCTAGGGGCGGAAGTCCCGGCGCACCGGGTCGTTCGTCAACTCGCATCGTCGCTGCGCACCAGCAGAACCGAGCAGTTGGGGTAGGTGGCCAGCGGGTGTCGGTGCGGACCGACAAGGCGGGTCAGCTTGTCCGCGTCGGCGCTGCCGGTGACAACCAACCGGACGTGCTCGTCGCGGGTCACCAGGTATTCAGCCGCGGAGACTGTGCTACAGGCGTGTACTTCGACATCGGGATAGCTGGCCAGCCAGCGCTCGAGGAGCCGGTTCAGTTCGGGTTCGGACAGCGCGCCGGCCTTCCACCGCCGGACGCCGAGGGCAAGCAGGGAAGCGCCGCGCAGCCGCGCTTCGTCGAGGGCGTGGTGGATGACGGCGTCGCTGTCCGGGTAGCGATCCAGCACCGCGACGATCCGATTTTGTTGCGGCGGTTCGCCATCGGTGCGAATGATGGCGACGGGGCAGTGGGAGTGTCTGGCCAGAGCGACCGCGCTCGACCCGAAGAGCCTGCTGATTGCGCGTCCGATCCCGATCGATCCGACACAGATCATCGCGGCCCGGCGCGATTCCTCGACCAGAATGCGGTCGACATCGCCGCGGCGCACCGCTGAGTCCACATCGATCGCCGCGCCGGCGGATTGAAGCGCGCAGCGAGCCGCTGAAATCGACGCGTCGGCGTATTGCGTTGCCAACGAATCGTTTTCGGCCGAGTCTTCGGGCGCTTCGTCGCAGATGTGAACCAGTCGCAGCGGGACCTTCCTGCTGACCGCTTCGTCCACGGCCCAGCGGGCCGCATTGATCGCCGCGGTGGACCCGTCGATTCCGACCACGACCGGGTTGACACCTGCTGGTGCTCGCATGGAGGCGTCCTCCGGGTTCGGCTCGGTACCGGGAATCATGTGAATGCCACCCTGAGCGCGCGGAGGCACGTACGGGAGGGCCGGAAGTCTCCGATGTCCGGGTCGAAGGGCGTACGCAGCCCAGTCAGCGCTCGAACCCGAACCGATCGTGCAACAGCGCGGCGATGCGGCTGACTTCCGCGGCATGCTCGCCGGCAGGTGGTGTGCGGGTCGAATCCGCCGACAGGTCTTCCTCGGTGGGTTCGATCGCGGGATCGGTGATCATAGGGCCTCGTCAGAGCAGGCAATTGCCGTTAGAGTCCGGGCCTCCATCGGCCTCGACGGACACACCCAGCCAGCCCCGGCCCCTCACGGCCCGCCGAACCAACAAGACAGCGATAACTTTACGCCTGTTGAATGTGCAGTTCAAACAATCTTTAAGGAACTGGACGGGTGCGCTGACGGCGCGCTCAGACCTCCGGCGAGCGCCACAGCCGCGGCGTCGCCCCGTCGGCCGACCCCCGGGCCCACCACAGCGCCTCGACGACGGCGGCGCCGACGGCGCCGATCGCCAGCGCGGCGGTGGTCAACGCGAGGTTCGATGGATCGAGCAGGAAGGCTTTCTGCGTGACGCGACTACCGACAATCACCACGTAGGCCCCGCCCGACAGCGCGACCAGGGCCACCCTCCACCAGGTGTAGGGCCGGGCGACGGTTGCCAGCACCCACACCGCGATCACCAGCAGAGTTATCAGCGCGGCCGTCGACGCCTGCCGTTGTTGTGTGGCGGTCGCGGCGGCCCCTCGAGACGCCAGCAGATAGCAGGCGAAAGTCGCGACGCCGGCAACCGTGCCGTTGGGCACGGCAGCCGTCACCACTCGGCGGACGAATCCGGGTTGTGCCTGCTCGGAATTGGGAGCGAGGGAAAGGATGAAGGCCGGAATGCCGATGGTGAACCATGCCGCGATGGTGACCTGAATCGGCTCGAACGGAAACATCAACGACCGGATGCCCAGCCACTTCGCCGCGATACCGCAAATGCCGGTCAGCAGCGCCAGGAGCACGGCGTACACCGTCTTGGTCAGGAACAGGTTGGCGACCCGCTCGATATTCCCGATCACCCGGCGCCCTTCGCTCACGACATAGGGCAGGGTCGCAAACTTGTTGTCCAGCAACACGATTTGTGCAACGCTGCGCGTTGCGGGACTGCCCGCACCCATGGCGACCCCGATGTCGGCGTCCTTGAGTGCCAGCACATCGTTGACACCGTCGCCGGTCATCGCGACCGTGTTGCCGCGCTGCTGCAAGGCGCGCACGATGGCGCGCTTCTGATCCGGACGAACCCTGCCGAAACTGAGGTATTCAGCCACCTTTTCCGCCAACTCGTCGATGTCGTCGGGCAGCGTCCGCGCGTCACATGCTTGCCCGTCCAGGCCGACCATCGCCGCCACCGCGCCAACCGAGGCGGCATTGTCTCCGGAGATGACTTTGACCGAAACATGCTGATCGGCAAAGTATTTCAAGGCTGCGGCAGCATCCGGGCGGACCTTCTGCTGCAACATGATCAACGCAGCCGGTGTGAGACGGCCCGGCGCATCCGGGTGGTCGACCGGCACCGAGCCGGCCCCGAGCAGCAACACCCGCAGTCCTTGCGCGCCGGCCGCCTCGGCCTGCGCGGCCGCCTCGGAGGCGGCGTCTTGCAGCACATCCGGGGCGCCCAGCACCCAATTGCCGTGCGCGCCGAACGAGAATCCGCTCCATTTGGTCGCCGACTTGAACGGCGCTGTCGCGGTGACGTCCCAATCCGGCGGGTGCTGGTAGGCCTCGGCGATCGCCTGCATGCTCGCGTTGGGGTGGGCGTCGTGTGCGGCCATCGCCGCCAAGACATCGATGACGGTGGCGGAGGCGACGCCCGGGTCGAGCCGACGCAGGCCGGCGACCTGCATGCGGTTCTCCGTCAGTGTCCCGGTCTTGTCGGCACACACGACGTTGACTCGGGCCAGACCTTCGATGGCCGGAAGTTCCTGCACGAGGCACTGGCGGCGCCCCAGCCGGACCACGCCGACGGCGAAGGCGATCGACGTCATCAGCACCAGACCCTCGGGGACCATCGGCACCAGCGCGCCCACCGTGCGCAGCACCGACTCCCGCCAGTCGGCGTGCGTGGTGAACAGCTGGGTGTAAATGATCAGCAGGCCGGTCGGAATCAACAGGTAGGTGATGAACCACAGAATCTTGTTTACGCCCGCCTGAAGTTCGGAGTCGACCAGGGTGAATTTGCTGGCCTCCGCGGTCAGCCGGGCCGCGTAGGCTTCGCTGCCCACCTTGGTGGCGCGATAGGCGCCGGTGCCGGCGACGACGAAGCTGCCTGACATGACATTGCCGCCGACCGGCTTCAACACGGGGTCGGCCTCGCCGGTCAGCAGCGACTCGTCGACCTCGAGGGCGGACTCCTCGATCACCGCGCCATCCACCACGATTTGATCGCCGGGCCCCAATTCGATGACGTCATCGGCAACCACCTCGCGGGGCGACACTTCCCGTGTTGTGCCGTCGCGGCGTACCAACGGCCTGGCCTGCCCGACGATGGAGAGCTTGTCCAGCGTCATCTTGGCCCGCAGCTCCTGGACGATGCCGATCACGCTGTTCGCCACGATCAGGAGTCCGAACAGTCCGTTGATCAACGATCCGGTGGCCAGCACGATCGCGAAGAGCACCGCCAGAATCGCGTTGATCGGGGTGAAGACGTTGGCCCGGACAATGTCGGAGGCGCTGCGCGTCGCGCGGCTCGGGGCGTCGTTGGCTCGGCCATCGGCAACTCGCTGAGCGACTTCGGCGGACGTCAACCCGGCCGACCGCGACGCGCTCATAACCGGCAAGCCTACGAAATTATCACCAGATGCACTGGCCATCAACGCAATATCGCCGGGCCTAACGTACCGGCTGCCGCGTGACGATCACCGGTGTTCGGGCCAGTAAGGCCACGGCCTCGCTCACCGAGCCCATCGCCATCCCGTCGAATCCGCCGCGACCACGATGTCCGACCACCAGCAGCTGCGCGTCCGCGGCATGGCCGAGCAGCGTGCGCGCAGGCTGGTCGCGGGCGACGACCCGACGGACGTTCACGCCGGGATACTGCCGCTGCCAACGAGCCAGGCGCTCACCGAGCACCTGGTCGGACATCACCTGCGCGGCCGGCCAATCGAGGTCGGGCCATGCGGAGACGTCGGTGTCGCTCCAGGCGTGCACGGCGAGCAACGCGACGTTCCGCCGGGCGGCCTCGTCGAACGCGATCCCCGCCGCGGACTCGGCGGCGGCCGAGCCATCGATACCGACCAATACCAGCGCCTGTTCGCGCAGTGGCTCCTCGGGTCGCGCGGTGTGAATGACGGCCACCGGACAATGGGCGTGGCGCAGGACGCCGGAGCTCACCGATCCGAGCAGGCGGCCCGACCAGTTGCTGGTTCCGAAGGCTCCGACCACGATCATCTCGGCATCGTCGGACAGCTCGACCATGCTGGCGACGGCGACCGAGGTCAGCACCTCGGCGTTGATGCCGGTTGGACCTCCTCGGTGACAGGACTTTTCGGCGACCCGCACCGCGTTCTCCAGCAGCCGTCGGCCGTGTTCTTTCTGCCATCGCGCCAGGCCGGGCGGCAACGGCTCCTCACCCCACGTCGTCAGGTTCGGCGAGACCGCGTGTACGAGTGTCAAAGAAGTGCCGCGTAATTCGGCATCGCGCGCTGCCCACTCCACAGCTGATTCGGCGGCCGACGAGTCATCCACGCCGACGACAATTCCGAGATGTGTGTCAGGCTGCGACATTGCACCTCCACCGAATGAGTTCCATGCGCTGTCACCCGACGCTAGGCGGCCCAGGCGGTTGGCTGCAGAGACTTTTGGCACCGGCAGGACCGCCCTAAGTCCCAGCAACGGTCGGCTGGAGAACCGACGGTCGCGAAAGGCGTTTTCAGGTGGAGCCTTTCGGCTCTAACAACGGCTGGGTGCAGCGGACCATCCTGGGAAGGTCTAGGCATATATCAGCAGGCGGTGACCGCATGAACGCTCCCTTCCCGGATCGCGAGACCGTGCGGACAGTGCTGTCGCTGGCCACCCGCGCGCCGTCGGTGCACAACACCCAGCCGTGGCGATGGCGGGTGGGTTCGGCCAGCGTGCACCTCTATGCCGATCGACGGATGCACCTTCCCAAGACCGACCCCGACAGCCGCGATTTGGTGTTGAGTTGCGGCATCGCGCTGCACCATTGCGTGGTAGCCCTCGCGGCGCTGGGCTGGCAAGCCAAAATCCATCGGCTTCCCGATCCCAACGACCCCGAACATCTCGCCGCCATCGAGGTTCACCGCCAGGCGGCCAACGAGTTGGACGTCAGTTTGGCTGCGGCGATTCCGCGGCGCCGCACCGATCGGCGTCGCTACAGCTCGTGGGAGGTGCCCGCGAACTATATCGCTCTACTGGGTGCGCGGGCGACGCGTAGCGGAGTGATGCTGCGCCAGATCCAGTCTCGCGCTGAGCTGAAACAGATTATGGCGCAAGCTATTCGGCAGCATACGACGGATTACGACTATCTGTCTGAGCTGACGGTCTGGAGTGGACGGTACGCGTCGTGGGCGGGTGTGCCGGCCCGCAACACCCCCGAGGCCGATCCCGCGGCTCCGTTACCGCCAAGGCTTTTCGCGGGCCCGGTGTTGGGTCAGCCCGTCGAATCGGAACCGGCCGACGACAATGCCGTGGTGTTGGCGCTCGGCACCAAGGACGACGACATTCTGGCGCGGCTGCGAGCCGGCGAGGCCACCAGCTTGATGTTGCTCAGCGCTACCGCGCTCGGGCTGGCCAGTTGCCCGGTAACCGAACCCCTGGAAATCCGCGAGACCCGTGATGCCGTACAGATCGAGGTGTTCGGGCTCGACGCGTTCCCGCAGATGTTGCTTCGCCTGGGCTGGGCTCCGGTCGACGCGGACGTGCTCCCCACGACGCCGCGTCGTCCGCTCGGCGACGTCGTCGAGTACCTGGACGGGTCCCACTTCTGTTGACCGCCGCGAGGCTTACCGCCCAGCCGGCGAGACGCGTTCACACCGAATCGAATTCTGCGCCACTCACGTCGCTGAACATGTTGTCGAGTTCTTCGACCGCATGGATATCGGCCGGCCCGAGCTGTCCAGCGACACCGTGGCGCCGTCTCGCAATGTCGAGTTCGCCTGCTCATCCATGCGCCGGCGGGAGTCTCGCGATAGCCGGGTGGCTAGGTGCGGGCGACCAGCACCGAGCACTCCGCATGCCCGATGATCGGGTGATCGTGTGGCCCGATCAGGTTTGTGACTTGGTCAGAGTTGCTTCCTGCGATCACGGCCAGTTCGATCGTCCGGTTGGACGAGGCGAGGAAGTCCGCGATGTCGTCCCGGGTGACGCAGGCTTGGATGTCGACGTCCGGGTGGGACGCGCGCCAGGATTGCAACCGGTGCGCCAGGCCAATCCCGGGCTTGCGATCGGTCTCCGGCCGCGACACGTCGACCGCGAGAATCGGCGCCTGTCGTAGCTCCGCCTCTTTGCTCGCCAGTTCGACGACCAGATCACTGTCCGCCGAGTCGTTGACGGCGGCGACGATCAACGGGCGCGGTCGCGTTGAGCGGTCGTCGTGACTGCGGATGATCGCGACCGGGCAATGCGCCGCGTCGGCGACCTCGGCGGCCGTGGAACCCAGTAACGCGCGCGCCAACCGGCCGATGCCCGTCGAACCCACACATATCATCGCGGCATTGGCCGATTCGGCGATGAGTATTGCCGCGGGATCGCCCCGCACAACCTCGGTTTCGACTTTGACCGGTTTTCCCGTCGCTACCACCGCCGCGCAGGCAGCCCTGAGGGCCGTTTCCGCATATTCGACTTCCATGTTGACGTTGCCGACGGCGCTGAACGGGGCCGGCTCGACCAGTGCGGTAATGGTGTGCGCCAGGCGAAGCGGGATCTCCCGGCCGATGGCCTCCTCGACTGCCCATTCCGCGGCCCGGATGGCGGCTTGGGAGCCGTCGATGCCGACCACGACG
>NZ_JBYCLD010000194.1:0-23438 GCF_057473725.1 Mycobacterium sp. TH-M11
GTCATCGGAACCTCGCTCGACGAGATGGACAGCGACAGCTTTCGCAAACTGGCATACAAAGCCTGCAAAGAGTTCGCCCGTCACGACGTCTCTGAAGAACTCTTCGACCAGTTCATCGCCAATTTGGTGTTCGTGTCGCAGCTGGACGGGCCCGAAACCCTCGCCCGCGCGGTAGCCGAGCAAACCGAGGCACTCGGCGGCGAGGCTCGCTTACTGCACTACCTGAGCGTCCCGCCGAAGGCGGTTATGAGCGTGATGGACACCTTGCACAAGGCCAACCTGGCCAAGGGCGCCCGAGTCGTCATGGAGAAGCCGTTCGGTGTCGACCTGAAGAGCGCGCGGGACCTCAACAAGGCGATCCACGAACGATTCGACGAGGAGCAGATTTTTCGGATCGACCACTTCCTGGGTAAGGAAGCCGCTCAGAACATCCTCGCGTTCCGGTTCGCCAACGGACTCTTCGAGCCGATCTGGAACCGCCAATTCATTGATCACGTCCAGATCGATGTCCCAGAGCGCCTCACCGTCGAGAATCGCGCCCAGTTCTACGAATCCGTGGGTGCGTTCAAAGACATGGTCGTCACCCACCTGTTCCAGATCCTGGCTTTCGTCGCGATGGAGCCACCCACCGAGTTGGCGCCGGAAGCAATCAGCAGCGAGAAAAACAAGGTGTTCCGTTCGATGCGCCCCCTCGACACCAATCATGTCGTGCGCGGACAGTACCGCGGCTATCGTGGTATGCCCGGCGTGTCCGCGGAATCCGACACCGAGACGTTCGTCGCGCTCAAATGCGAGATCGACAATTGGCGCTGGGCGGGAGTCCCGTTCTTCCTGCGTACCGGCAAGGGACTGGCCGAGGGTCAGCGGATCATCTCGATCGCGTTCCACGAGCCGCCGCGCAGCATGTTCCCGCCGGGATCCGGTGTAGGACAAAAGGGTCCGGATCACCTGACGTTCGACCTTGCCGACGTGTCGAAGATGTCGCTGTCGTTCTACGGCAAGCGGCCGGGGCCCGGCATGAAGTTGGACAAGCTCAGCCTGCAGTTCACCATGGAGGAAACGGGCCACGCCGGCGATGTCCTCGAGGCTTACGAGCGCCTGATTCTGGACGCGATGCGCGGTGACCACACGCTGTACAACACGGCGGAGGGCATCGAGCGACTGTGGGAAGTGTCGGCGCCGCTGCTCGAGGATCCGCCGCCGGTGCGCAGCTACGACCTCGATTCGTGGGGTCCCAACGCCGTGCATCCGCTGATCGCCCCGCGGGCTTGGCGGCTGCCGTTCGAACGCGGTTGGCGCGACAAGACATAACGGCGCTTCATCGCCAAGGGGGATCGCTGAGGCGGCGTAATAATCGGCGCATCACGCAGTTCCGATGTCTCGACGTGCCGCTGGGCTGCCGCCCAACCCGCTGCTTGCTCTACAGCCGCTAAACCCGTTGTCAGGAGCGGCTTGCCGCTGTCCTCAACCAGCGGCTCGTGGAATTCGTGATAGCCGGCGACACCGGGTGAATTTCGGCCAGCCCGGTGCGGCCGAAGCCGACTGACTGGATGGCGGTGAAGATCAACGTCCGTCAGCCCACCGTCAACCCTAGTAGTGCCGAAAGTGGGGCAGGTGCGGAATCGGGAACGGGAAGTGAAAGTGGTGATGCGGGCGACCCATCGGTGGGCATGGTTCGAGGTCGATGGTCGCGGCGTGCAGCACCCCGCCGTCCTTGGTTCCCAACGCCGCCATGCATTTACCGTTCTGGATCGCTTGCGCGTTGGTGAGCGCGTTCTTGTTGTAGGTGGTCGTGTCGGCGACGTGCACCGTGACGTGCGTGGGCTTGCTGGCGGGATCGATGCTGTCGACGGTGATCGCGTTCCCCGCAACCGAGTCGACGATGCCGAAGACCGCAGGATTTTCACCTGGTCCTGCGGGCGGGGGCGGAGGGCACTTGCCGCCTTCGGACGGGCTGATCGTCACACCCGAAGCTGTGACCGGTCCACCCGGCGGACCGTTCGGCGCCGCCGCCTCGACATCGACGCAGCTGCCCTTGATGACGTCGCTCAACGTGGCCGGCTCGAGCTCGGTGACCATTGTCGACGGTGTGAAGTCTACCGTTGCCGGCGTCCGATCTCGCTGCGTCAGCTCGATGGTGTTTCCAGACACCGATCTGACCAAGCCCTCGACCTCGTCATGACCCATGGGCGGTACCGGTACCGGTACCGGTACCGGTGGCTTGGGCGGAGGAGTCGGGCTCGCCGAGGTGCTGGGTTTGGCTGCGTGGTCGTTGTTCGAACTTCCGCACGCGGCCAGTGACACGGCGGTGGCGCCGGCGACCGCGAGGATCGTGAGTCGAGTCACTCCACGTCGATGGGTGGTGGCTGGCATGAGGATTCTCCGATCGAGGCGTTGTGTTGCGGGAGTACCCGCTGCGCGGCTGAACAGGACAATTATGGGCTCCGTTCCTGGGCGGCCTCGTGTGACATGCCAGTCGCAAATTCGGCTGGTGGCCACGTTCTGACTGTGCACAACCTGCGCCGCAGCGGACGTGTGTGTGATCTGCGCCGACGAGTGGCAGTGGATCCCGTCCCGACCGGTCAGTTGTGGGCGACATTCGACCAGCTGGTCGCCGAAGGGATGCAATCACGGGTCTGGGTCGTCGAGGACGGGCACGGCGTCCTCCAGCGATCGGCCGCGCGGCACGCTGCCAGGGTCCGCGGCGCCTGCGGCCATCTCATCCTGGGAACACTCCGGTATCCCGCAGCGTTGACCAGTTCGTGACTACCCAAGACCTCACCGCTGCACAGTTCAACGAGACGATCAACGGCAACGACATCGTGCTTGTCGACTTCTGGGCCTCTTGGTGCGGACCGTGCCGCCAGTTCGCGCCCACCTTCTCTGCCTCGGCGGACAAACACCCCGACGTGGTGCACGCCAAGGTGGACACCGAAGCCGAGCAGGAACTCGCCGCGGCCGCGCAGATCCGCTCGATACCTACGCTGATGGCCTTCAAGAAGGGCAAGCTGGTGTTCAACCAGGCCGGCGCGCTGCCGCCGGCCGCGCTGGAGGATCTGGTTCAGCAGATCAAGGATTTCGACGTCGACGCCGCGACCGCGACGCAGAGCGAGCAGCTCTGAGCTGAACCGGCGCGAGGGGTGGACTGGGCTCGATAACTGGACTCCTCAGCGGATTGCTTCGCAATTCGCATCGTCGTCCAGACTGGGCTCGATAACCGGACTCCTCAGCGGATTGCTTCGCAATTCGCATCGTCGTCCAGTTACCGTTCAACGGTGAGCATGGTCCTCGTCGAACATCCGCGTCCGCACGTTGCGCTGGTCACCCTGAACCGGCCCGAGCGGATGAACTCCATGGCCTTCGACGTCATGGTGCCGCTCAAAGAGGTGCTGGAGGACATCACCCACGACAATTCGGTTCGGGTGGTCGTGCTGACCGGCGCGGGGAAAGGCTTCTCCTCGGGTGCCGATCACAAGTCGGCCGGCTCGGTGCCGCACGTGCAAGACCTCACCCGCCCCACCTATGCGCTGCGCTCGATGGCGATCCTCGACGATGTGATCTTGGCGCTGCGCAAGCTGCACCAACCGGTGATCGCCGCGGTGAACGGCGCCGCGATCGGCGGCGGGCTCTGCCTGGCGCTGGCCGCCGACATCCGGGTCGCGTCGCACGGCGCGTATTTCCGAGCGGCGGGCATCAACAACGGGCTGACCGCCAGTGAGTTGGGGTTGAGCTATCTGCTGCCGCGCGCGATCGGCTCGTCGCGGGCCTTCGAGATCATGCTGACCGGCCGCGACGTCGACGCCGACGAGGCCGAGCGGATCGGGCTGGTGTCGCGTCAGGTCCCCGAGGACCAACTGCTGAAGACCTGCTACGACATGGCCGAGCGGATCGCGGCGTTCTCCCGGCCGGGCGTCGAGTTGACCAAGCGCACACTTTGGAGTGGACTGGACGCCGCTAGCCTGGAAGGGCACATGCAGGCCGAGGGATTGGGACAGCTCTTCGTCCGCCTGCTCACCGGCAACTTCGAAGAAGCCGTTGCCGCGCGCGCCGAGAAGCGTCCGCCGGTGTTCACCGACGACAAGTAACAGATCCCCGCAAGGAGAATGACCGTGATTACGGCTACGGACCTCGAGGTCCGCGCAGGCGCGCGCACTCTCCTGTATGCCGACGGCCCGGCCCTGCGGATCCAGCCCGGTGATCGGATCGGGCTGGTCGGGCGCAACGGCGCCGGCAAGACCACGACCCTGCGCATCCTGGCCGGCGAGGGGGAGCCGTACGCGGGAGCCGTCACCCGCACGGGTGAGATCGGCTATCTACCGCAGGATCCCAAGGAGGGCGACCTCGACGTGCTGGCCCGCGACCGGGTGTTGTCGGCCCGTGGCTTGGACACCCTGCTCACCGATTTGGAGAAGCAGCAGGTGCTGATGGCCGAAGTCGCCGACGATGACGCGCGCGATCGGGCCATCCGTAAATACGGCCAACTCGAAGAGCGCTTCGCCGCGCTCGGCGGTTACGGCGCCGAAAGCGAAGCGGGCCGCATCTGCGCCAGCCTCGGGCTGCCTGACCGCGTCCTGACCCAGCAGTTGCGAACCCTGTCTGGCGGCCAGCGCCGTCGCGTGGAGCTGGCCAGGATCTTGTTCGCCGCCTCCGACAGCGGTTCGGGATCGGCCACTACGCTCCTACTCGACGAGCCGACCAACCACCTCGACGCCGACTCGATCGGCTGGTTGCGGGACTTCTTGCGTAATCACTCCGGCGGGCTGGTGGTCATCAGCCACAACGTCGATCTGCTGGCCGACGTCGTCAACCGGGTCTGGTTCCTGGATGCCGTGCGTGGTGAAGCCGACGTCTACAACATGGGCTGGCAGAAGTATCTCGACGCGCGCGCCACCGACGAGCAGCGCCGTCGCCGAGAGCGTGCCAATGCGGAGAAGAAGGCCACCGCGCTACGTGCCCAGGCCGCGAAAATGGGCGCTAAGGCCACCAAAGCCGTTGCGGCGCAGAACATGTTGCGCCGTGCCGATCGGATGATGGCCGCGCTCGACGCCGAACGGGTAGCCGACAAGGTGGCGCGGATCAAATTTCCGAGTCCGTCGGCGTGTGGTCGCACACCGCTGACCGCGTCCGGGTTGACGAAGACCTACGGCTCGCTGGAGATTTTCAGCGGTCTCGATTTGGCGATCGACCGCGGTTCCCGGGTGGTGGTGCTCGGACTCAACGGTGCCGGGAAGACCACACTGTTGCGCTTGCTGGCAGGTGTCGAACAAGCGGATGCCGGGACGATCGAGCCCGGACATGGGGTGAAAGTCGGCTATTTCGCCCAAGAGCACGACACCCTCGACGATGCCGCGAGTGTGTGGGAGAACATTCGCCACGCCGCTCCCGACTCCGGCGAGCAAGACCTGCGCGGCCTACTCGGCGCGTTCATGTTCACCGGTGCCCAGCTCGACCAACCGGCCGGAACGCTGTCCGGCGGTGAGAAGACCCGCCTGGCGCTCGCCGGCCTGGTGGCCTCCACAGCCAACGTCTTGCTGCTCGACGAGCCGACCAACAACCTCGATCCAGCGTCGCGCGAACAGGTTCTGGATGCGTTGCGCAGCTACGCCGGAGCAGTCGTGCTGGTCACCCACGATCCGGGTGCCGCCGCGGCGCTGGACCCGCAGCGCGTCGTCCTGCTGCCGGACGGAACCGAGGACCATTGGTCGGATGAATACCGGGATCTCATCGAGCTGGCCTGATCGGCGCGACGCAACTTTCGTTTCATAGCAGAGGATTTGGTCAATTCGCCGCGCGGGTCCACGCGGGTTCTTACGCTTTGGTGTTGGGGCTCGACGTTCAAGCGGGGAGGGGCCGATGAGGAAATCGAAAAAGCCGCGCGATGAGGTGCTGCGCGAATTGCGCACTGCCTACGAAAGCGGAGCCAGCATCCGGATGCTGGTCGGGTCGACGGGCCGGTCGTACGGCTCGATCCACAGCATGCTGCGCGAGTCGGGCACCACGATGCGCAGTCGCGGCGGTCCCAACCACCGCACCCGAACGCGTTGAGCACGCGTCGAATCAGCTCTGACGGACGGAGCCCTCGACGAGATCGAGGACAGCGGTGAGTAACTGGGTGTCTTCACCGGAGGCCACTTTGGCCACCAGCCCGTCCAGCACCAAGTCCAGATAGCACTGCAAGACGTCGCTGGGCACGTCGTCGCGAACCCGGCCGGCCAGCTTCTGGCGACGCAGGCGCTCGATCGTCGCAGCTGCCAGCTCCGCTGACCGGTCGGTCCACTCCTGGTGGAACTCCGGGTCGTGGCGCAGCTTTCGCGCGATCTCCAGCCGCGTGGCGAGCCAGTCGAACTGCTCAGGGGCGGCCAGCATGTCGCGCATCACCTGGACCAGACCTTCGCGGGACGCGATGTCGGCCATCCGCTCGGCATCCTCGTGCGCGAGCTCGAAAAATAGCGTGTCCTTGTCGCGGAAGTGATGGAAAATCGCCCCGCGCGACAGCCCGATCGCCTGCTCGAGGCGGCGCACCGTCGCGCCGTCGTAGCCAAATTCGGCGAAGCAGCCGCGGGCACCGTCAAGGATCTGACGGCGCCGGGCCGCCAGATGGTCCTGGCTGACCTTGGGCACGGCCGCTCTCCGTTAGGCCTTGGCTACTGGCTCGACCTGAGCATGTTGCGCAACACGTACTGCAGGATGCCGCCGTTGCGGTAGTAATCGGCTTCACCAGGAGTGTCGATGCGCACTACGGCGTCGAATTCCACTGTCGTGTCACCGTCTTTGGTGGCCTTCACGTGCACCGTCTTCGGCGTCTTGCCGTTGTTGAGTTCCTCGATGCCGGTGATGTCGAACACCTCGGTGCCGTCCAGGCCAAGGTCCTTGGCCGACTTGCCCTGCGGGAATTGCAGCGGGATGACGCCCATCCCGATCAGGTTGGACCGGTGGATGCGTTCGAACGACTCGGCAATCACCGCGCGCACGCCGAGCAGCCGGGTACCCTTGGCCGCCCAGTCGCGGGACGAGCCGGACCCGTACTCCTTGCCGCCCAAGACCACCAGCGGAATGTCTTGTGCCGCATAGTTTTGCGCCGCGTCGTAGATGAAGGCCTGCGGGGCACCTTCCTGGGTGAAGTCGCGGGTGTAGCCACCCGAGACGACCTCCCCCAACCCGGCGAGTACCTGGTTGCTGAGCCGGATGTTGGCGAACGTGCCGCGGATCATCACCTCGTGGTTGCCGCGCCGTGAACCGAAGGAGTTGTAGTCCTTGCGCGCGACGCCGTGCTCGTCAAGGTATTGCGCGGCAGGCGTTCCCGGCTTGATGCTGCTAGCGGGGGAGATGTGGTCGGTGGTCACCGAATCACCCAGCAGCGCGAGTACCCGCGCACCGGTGATGTCGCTGACGGGCTCCGGATCGGCGGGCATGCCCTCGAAGTACGGAGGTTTGCGCACATACGTCGAATCAGAACCCCACTCGAAGGTGTTGCCGCTTGGAGTCGGCAGGTTGCGCCACCGCTCGTCGCCCTTGAACACGTCGGCGTAGTTGTCGACGAACATCTCCTTGTTGATCGACGAGGCGATGACGTCCGAGACGTCCTTCTGCGACGGCCAGATGTCTTTGAGGAAGACGTCATTGCCGTCTTTGTCGGTACCGAGCGGGTCGGAGTCGAAGTCGAAGTCCAGCGATCCGGCCAGCGCATAGGCCACCACCAGCGGCGGCGAGGCCAGGTAGTTCATCTTCACGTCCGGGCTGATCCGACCTTCGAAGTTTCGGTTGCCCGACAACACCGCGGTCACGGTGAGGTCGTTGTCGTTGATGGCCTTCGAGATTTCTTCGGGCAGCGGGCCGGAGTTGCCGATGCAGGTGGTGCAGCCGTAACCGACCAGGTAGAAGCCCAGCTTCTCCAAATACGGCCACAAACCGGCCTTGTCGTAGTAGGCGGTGACGACCTGCGAGCCCGGTGCCATCGACGTCTTCACCCACGGCTTCGACGTCAGGCCCTTCTCCACGGCGTTGCGGGCCAACAGTGCCGCGCCGAGCATCACCTCGGGGTTGGAGGTGTTGGTGCACGACGTGATCGCGGCGATCACCACCGCACCGTGATCGATCACGAATTCGCCGCGCTCGTCGGATTTGACTTGCACCGGGTTGCTCACCCGACCGTTGGCGTTCTTGGCGGCCGAATACACCACCGGGGCGTCGTCAGCGTGGCCGTTCGTTTGCTCGCCGGGGTCGCTGGCCGGGAACGTCTCGTCGAGCGTCTCGTCGAGTTTGGAGTAGCCCTTCTTTCCGGAGCCGTCGCCGACGTAGTCGGGGATCTGCTTGCGGAAGGTGGACTTGGCTTCGGAAAGCACGATCCGGTCTTGCGGCCGCTTCGGGCCGGCGATCGAGGGGACGACCTCGGACAGGTCGAGCTCGAGGTATTCGGAGAACGCCGGCTCGTGCTCGGGGTTGTGCCACAGGCCCTGCTCTTTGGCGTAGGCCTCGACCAGGGCAACCTGCTCTGGCGTGCGGCCGGTGAACTTCAGGTAGTCGATGGTCTCCTGGTCGATCGGGAAAATCGCTGCGGTAGAACCGAATTCGGGGCTCATGTTGCCCAGAGTGGCGCGGTTTGCCAACGGCACCTCGGCCACACCCTTGCCGTAGAACTCGACGAACTTGCCGACAACGCCGTGCTTGCGCAGCTTCTCGGTGACGGTGAGCACCACGTCAGTCGCGGTGACGCCCGGCTTGATCTCGCCGGTCAGCTTGAAACCGACAACCCGGGGGATGAGCATCGACACCGGCTGGCCGAGCATGGCGGCTTCGGCCTCGATGCCGCCGACCCCCCAGCCCAGCACGCCGAGGCCGTTGACCATCGTGGTGTGCGAGTCGGTGCCGACGCAGGTGTCGGGGTAGGCCTGTCCGTTACGCGCCATCACGACGCTGGCCAGGTATTCGATGTTGACCTGGTGCACGATGCCGGTGCCCGGCGGCACCACCTTGAAGTCGTCGAACGCGCCCTGGCCCCAGCGTAGGAACTGGTAGCGCTCGCCGTTGCGCTGGTATTCGATCTCGACGTTGCGCTCGAAAGCGTCGGCGGTGCCGAACAAGTCGATGATCACCGAGTGGTCGATCACCAGGTCGGCAGGCGCCAGCGGGTTCACCTTGTTGGGATCGCCGCCCAAGGCGGCGACGGCCTCACGCATGGTCGCCAGGTCGACGATGCAGGGGACGCCGGTGAAGTCCTGCATCACCACCCGTGCGGGCGTGTATTGGATCTCGATGCTGGGCTCTGCTGTGGGATCCCACTGGGCGATCGCCTCGATGTGGCTTTTGGTGATGTTGCTGCCGTCTTCGTTGCGCAGCAGGTTTTCGGCGAGCACTTTCAAGCTGTAGGGGAGCTTTTCTGTGCCCGGAACCGCGTCCAACCGATAGATCTGGTAACTATTGCCGCCGACCTGCAAGGTGTCCTTGGCTCCGAATGAATTCGCCGAATCTTTGCTGCTCACATCAACTCCCGACATCTGTCTCATCGACGGCGACCCGCCGCGCCCGGCTATGCCGCGCGTGCGATCCCCGCGAGCTCTGTTCGCCGACGGGCCGTGTCGGCGTGCGCGGTCAACCCTAACAGTACGCTTGTCCTGCATTCTCGTGGACCCCAAAAACTTGCATTTCTTGTGCCCGGTCGCCTGCTGTCACCTCCGCCGTCGGGCGGTACGGTTTCATCCGTGACCACCCCGCACGCGCCGACGTACATTCCGGGCGAGATCTGCGGCACCCTCGGTGTCGATCCGGCGACCAACCCCGATGAATGCCTGTCGATCGTGCAGCATCAGATCACCGCGGGCAACATCAGCGCGCCGCCGTCCGTCGCGCCCGACTTGGTCGAGTTGATCGACCAGGCCCACGACCATGGCATCGATCTGAAGATCGTGGTGCTGGATCGTAATCCGCCGAATGACACTCCGCTGCGCGACATCGCCACAGTGGTCGGCTCCCAACATCCCGACGCGACCGTGCTAGTGCTCAGCCCGAACTACGTCGGCTCCTACAGCACCCATTTTCCGCGGTCGACGCTGGAGATCGGGGAGGATCACGCCAAGACGGGCAACAGCGTGCTCTCGGCGCAGAATTTTCTGCATCAACTCCAGACGCCGCAATTCCCCTGGACGCCGTTCACCATCGTGGTGCTCATCGGGGTGCTGGCGGCGGTTGTCGGGACCCGCTTCTTGCAATCTCGGGCCAAGCGCTCAGCAACGTCGCGCTCGGACGCGAACGCGGCGGCTGAAAGTGCCGAGCACACCGCCTGACATGAGGTATTTATCTCGTGTTGGATAGCGTCAACGCGGGCACCGCGAACGCGAGCAAATTAGTGATGTCACCGTAGGGTCACAGTTCTCAGAAGAACAGACTTGTAGTTTGTGACTTAAGTTTCCACTGGGTCAGATGTGACTTACGGTGCAGAGGATGCAACTGGTTTATTCGTGCTTCCAGTGATAACTGGGGGCTCGGAGTGCCAGCGCCATCCGCCCGCGTTGAGCCAAGGAGACCCGAGTCGAATGAGACGCAACCGCCGCGGCTCGTCTGCCCGACCGGCGACCACCCTTATCCATCGAGTGGGTCCCGCGGTTATCGCCGTGGCTCTGCTGCTGGGCACGCCCGGTCTGGCCAAGGCCGACCCGGACTCGATGGCGAAGCTGATCGCCGATGTCGCGCAGGCAAACCAGCGTCTGCAAGATCTCAACGCGCAGATCCAGACCGAGGAGGAAAGCGTCAACAAGGCGGTAGTCGACGTCGAGACCGCGCGTGACAATGCAGCGGCCACCCAACGCGACGTCGATGCCAGCCGGCAATCGGTCAAGGACGCCGACGCGGCAATTGCCGTTGCGCAGAAGCGGTTTGACCGTTTCGCGGTCGCCAGCTACGTCAACGGCCCCTCGGACAGCTACCTCACCGCGAAGAACCCCGACGACATGATCGCGACGGCGGCCGCCGGCCAGGCCTTGGCCGCCAGTGCGCACCAGGTGATGGATGACCTGCAGCGCGCGCGCACCCAGCAGCTGAACAAAGAATCCACGGCGCGCTTGGCAAAGCAGAAGGCCGACAAGGCCGTCGGCGAGGCACAGGCCAGCCAGAACGCCGCGGTGACGGCGCTGACCGAAGCCCACCGCAAGTTCGGCGAGCAGCAGCAAGAAATCACGCGACTGGCCGAAGAGCGCAACGCGGCCCAATCCAGACTCGACGCCGCCCGCAATTGGTCGGCATCCGCGGGCGGACCGGATGCCGGGAGAGGAAAGGCGGCTTCGACGTCAGGGCCATCAGGGCCATCAAGGTCCACCGGAGACCGGTGGGACCCGGCCGCGCCGGGTTCACCCAACCGGCCGCAGGGCAACGGCGGCAACTGGGACGGCGCCTGGGACCCCACGCTGCCGATGGTGCCCAGCGCCAACGTCCCCGGTGACCCGATCGCGGTCCTGAACAAGGTTCTCGGCATTTCGGCGACCTCGTCAGAAGTCACCTCGAACATGGGTCACCAGTTTCTGCAGCAGCTCGGCTTAGCGCCCACGCCAACAGGTTTCACTAACGGCAAGATTCCGCGGGTCTACGGGCGGCAGGCCTCCGAGTACGTGATCCGGCGCGGCCTTTCGCAGCTCGGGGTGCCCTACTCGTGGGGCGGTGGCACCGCGGCCGGTCCCGGCAAGGGCATCGGTTCGGGCTCGGGAACGACCGGCTTCGACTGCTCCGGCCTGGTGCTCTACTCGTTCGCCGGTGTGGGCATCAAGCTGCCGCACTACTCGGGCGCGCAGTACGAATTGGGCCGCAAGATCCCGGCCTCACAGATGCGCCGCGGTGACGTCATCTTCTACGGGCCGGGCGGTAGCCAGCACGTGACGATCTACCTCGGCCAGGGCCAGATGCTCGAGGCGCCCGACGTCGGGCTGAAGGTCCGGGTCGCTCCGGTTCGCACCAGCGGCATGACCCCCTACGTGGTCCGCTACATCGAATACTGACGCGGTGAAAGGATTCATGCGCCAAGGGTTTACGCACTCCAGACGATCATGCCGGACCACAGTGGCCTGGCCGGTACTGGCCGCCATCAGCCTGCTCATCGGGCTGGCGGCGCCGGCTGAGGCGGAGGATGGCGGGTGGGACCCGACGCTGCCGCCGACGATCAGCGCGGGCGCACCCGGTGACCCGGTGGCTCTTGCCAACCAGTCGCTGCAGGCGACTGCCAACGCCACCCAGACGACGCTCGGTCTGGGCCAGCAGTTTCTCAGCGGCCTCGGTATCAACCTCGGTGGTAGTCCGCCCAGCACCGGTGCCAACGGGATACCCCGGGTCTACGGTCGGCAGGCCGTTGAATACGTGATTCGCCGCGGCTCCTCGCAGATGGGTGTGCCTTACTCATGGGGCGGCGGCACGCCCAACGCGCCGAGCAAAGGGATCGACTCCGGCGCCAATACCGTCGGCTTCGACTGTTCGGGCCTGGTCCGCTACAGCTTTGCCGGGGTGGGCGTGTTGTTGCCCAGGTTCTCGGGGGACCAGTACAAGGCCGGTCGCCACATCCCGCCGTCGCAGGCCAAGCGCGGCGACCTGATCTTCTACGGGCCTGGCGGCGGCCAGCACGTCACCATCTATCTGGGCAACGGGCAGATGCTGGAGGCGTCGGGCAGCGCCGGCAAAGTCACGATCAGCCCGGTCCGCACATCGGGCATGACGCCGTTTTTGACCCGGATCATCGAGTACTGAGCCGTCGGGTCGGTGCGTGGCCCGCCTCGTCGCCAGGTGGGCCACGTCGACGGATTCCGGGTGGCCTGGAATAGTTGAACCAGGGCACGCGCTGCCCCGCGTCGTTCGTGGTACGAGCGGTCGCGTCTGATCAAGCGTTGGAAGGTTGAGCCGTGGAGGGTAATCGATGACATCAGCAGGCGGGCCGCCGCCGGGCACCAGCGGTTACTCGGGTCCGGGCGGTGCTTCAGCGGCATCTGCGCACGCGGCCCCCGGCGGTGGCGGCAACGGCTTGGCCGCCGAGGTGCACACCTTGGAACGGGCTATCTTCGAGGTCAAACGGATCATCGTCGGCCAGGACCAGCTCGTCGAGCGGATGCTTGTCGGCCTGCTGTCCAGAGGCCACGTGCTGCTCGAGGGCGTGCCCGGTGTCGCGAAGACCCTGGCCGTGGAGACCTTCGCGAAAGTGGTCGGCGGAACGTTCGCCCGCATCCAGTTCACCCCCGACCTGGTGCCCACCGACATCATCGGTACCCGCATCTACCGGGCCGGTAAAGAGGAGTTCGACACCGAGCTCGGCCCGGTGGTCGCCAACTTCCTGCTCGCCGACGAGATCAACCGTGCACCGGCCAAGGTGCAATCGGCGCTGCTGGAGGTCATGCAGGAGCGCCAGGTGTCGATCGGTGGCAAGAGGTTCCCGTTGCCCAACCCGTTCCTGGTGATGGCCACCCAGAACCCGATCGAGCACGAAGGCGTCTACCCCCTGCCTGAGGCGCAGCGGGACCGCTTCCTGTTCAAGATCAATGTCAGCTATCCGTCGCCCGAAGAAGAGCGCGAGATCATCTACCGGATGGGCGTGAAGCCTCCGGAGCCCAAGCAGATCCTGAACACCGGCGATTTGCTGCGGCTGCAGGAACTCGCCGCGAACAACTTCGTCCACCACGCGTTGGTCGACTACGTCGTCCGCGTGGTCACGGCCACCCGCCATCCCGAGCAGCTCGGCATGAACGACGTCAAGAGCTGGATCTCGTTCGGCGCCTCGCCGCGTGCCTCGCTGGGCATCATCGCGGCCTCGCGTTCGCTCGCTTTGGTCCGTGGGCGCGACTACGTGATCCCGCAGGACATCGTCGAGGTGATCCCCGACGTGCTCCGGCACCGGTTGGTACTCACCTACGACGCGCTGGCCGACGAGATCACGTCGGAGGTCGTCATCAATCGGGTATTGCAGACCGTCGGGATGCCACAAGTGAATGCTGTTCCGCAGCAAGGTCATTCGGCGCCTCCGGCGATGCAGGCCGCGGGTGCGGCCAGCGGTCGGTGACGGATAGCAACTCCGCCGCGGACAAGGCGGATCGGTCTGCGGCTGCCCATCCGCCGTCGATGCAGCGCGGGAAGATCGACGACCCCAAGCTGTCGGCGGCGCTGCGGACGCTCGAGCTCACGGTCAAACGCAAGCTCGACGGCGTCCTGCACGGCGACCACCTCGGCCTGATCCCGGGCCCTGGATCGGAGCCGGGGGAGTCCCGCGAGTATCAACCCGGCGACGACGTGCGCCGGATGGACTGGGCGGTCACAGCGCGTACCACCCATCCACACGTTCGGCAGATGATCGCCGACCGCGAGCTGGAGACCTGGCTGGTGGTCGACATGTCAGCCAGCCTGGACTTCGGTACGACGGTCTGCGAGAAGCGGGATCTGGCGGTGGCCGCTGCGGCCGCGATCACGTTCCTGAACAGCGGCGGCGGAAACCGGCTCGGTGCGGTGATTGCCAACGGTGAGAAGGTAACTCGCGTGCCGGCTCGCTCAGGACGGCAGCACGAGCAGACCCTGCTGCGCACCATTGCCACGATGCCCAAGGCTCCGGTGGGGGTGCGTGGTGATCTGTCGGTGGCCATCGACGCCTTGCGCCGTCCGGAACGTCGTCGCGGGATGGCGGTGGTTATCAGTGACTTCCTCGGCCCGATCAACTGGATGCGGCCATTACGTGCCATCGCTGCGCGCCACGAGGTGCTCGGCGTGGAGGTCCTGGATCCTCGCGACGTCGAGTTGCCCGATGTCGGCGATGTGATCTTGCAGGACGCCGAGAGCGGGCGTTCCCGTGAATTCACCATCGACGAGCAACTGCGCGACGACTTCGCGAGAGCCGCTGCGGCACATCGCGCCGAGGTGGCCCGCACGCTGCGTAGTTGCGGGGCGCCGTTGCTGTCGCTGCGCACCGACCGCGACTGGATCGCCGACATCGTCCGTTTCGTCGAATCCCGCCGGCGCGGTGCACTGGCGGGGCGCCAGTGACTTCCGGCGTGCACGCGGCGGGCCTCAACACCAAGGGTCAGCTATGACATTGCCGCTACTTGGACCGATGACGCTCTCCGGCTTTGCCCACGCGTGGTTTTTTCTTTTCCTGGTGGTGATCGCGGCCCTGGTTGCGCTCTACGTGTTTGTGCAGTTGGCCCGTCAGCGCCGGATGCTTCGGTTCGCCAACATGGAGCTGTTGGAAAGCGTTGCACCCAAGCAACCCACGCGTTGGCGGCACCTCTCGGCGATCCTGCTGATGGCTTCGCTGGTGCTGTTCACCATCGCCATGGCCGGACCGACGCACGACGTCCGGATTCCGCGTAATCGCGCGGTCGTGATGCTGGTCATCGACGTCTCGCAGTCCATGCGGGCCACCGATGTCGAACCCAACCGGATGGCCGCAGCCGAAGTGGCGGCCAAGGAGTTCGCCGACGAGCTGACCCCCGGGATCAACCTCGGCCTGATCGCCTACGCGGGCACCTCGACGGTGCTCGTCCAGCCGACTACCAACCGCGACGCAACTAAAGCCGCGCTGGACAAGCTGCAGTTCGCCGACCGCACCGCCACCGGCGAGGGCATCTTCACCGCGTTGCAGGCCATCGCCACGGTCGGTGCGGTGATCGGTGGCGGCGACACCCCGCCGCCGGCCCGTATCGTGCTGTTCTCCGACGGCAAGGAGACGATGCCGACCAATCCGGACAATCCCAAGGGGGCGTTCACCGCGGCGCGTACCGCCAAGGACCAAGGCGTGCCGATCTCGACTATTTCGTTCGGCACCCCGTACGGCTTCGTGGAGATCAACGGCCAACGCCAGCCGGTGCCGGTGGACGACAGCACGATGAAGAAGGTTGCCGAACTGTCCGGCGGTAACCACTACGACGCCTCGAACCTGCAGGAACTCAAACAGGTCTACGCCTCACTGCAGCAGCAGATCGGCTACGAGACGATCCGCGGCGACGCCAGCGTGGGCTGGCTGCGGCTGGGTTCATTGGTGTTGGCGTTGGCCGGGCTTGCGGCACTGCTGATCAACCGGCGGCTGCCGACCTAGTTCCGTTGCACACCAACGCCGGGCGATTTCGGGGCCGCTGCGGTCAAGCGATAGGTTGTCGGAGTGACTGACGTAGCCACTGACGGCGGCAAGCCTCCATTCGTGTCTCGTTCGGTCCTGGTCACCGGCGGTAACCGGGGGATCGGGCTGGCGATCGCTCAGCGACTGGCCGCCGACGGCCACAAAGTCGCCGTCACACACCGCGGGTCGGGTTCACCTGACGGGTTGTTCGGCGTCGAATGCGACGTCACCGACAGCGAAGCCGTCGACCGCGCCTTCACCGCCGTCGAGGAGCACCAGGGCCCCGTCGAGGTGGTGGTGTCCAACGCCGGGGTCTCCGCGGACGCATTTCTCATCCGGATGACCGAGGAACGATTCGAGAAGGTCATCGACGCCAACCTCACCGGGGCGTTCCGGGTGGTCCAGCGGGCCTCGCGCAGCATGCAGCGCAAGCGGTTCGGCCGCTTGATCTTCATCGGCTCGGTATCGGCTAGCTGGGGCATCGGCAACCAGGCCAACTATGCTGCTTCCAAAGCCGGCCTGATCGGCATGGCCCGGTCGATATCGCGGGAGTTGTCCAAAGCCAACGTGACGGCCAACGTGGTGGCTCCGGGCTACATCGACACCGACATGACCCGGGCGCTAGACGAGCGCATCCAAGCAGGTGCGCTGGAGTTCATCCCGGCCAAGCGGGTCGGTACCGCCGCGGAGGTCGCCGGGGTGGTCAGCTTCCTGGCGTCCGAGGACGCCAGCTACATCTCCGGTGCGGTCATCCCGGTCGACGGCGGCATGGGCATGGGTCACTGATGACAGAAGGACGGTCGAGAACAGACATGGCAGGACTGCTCGAAGGCAAACGGATCCTGGTCAGCGGGATCATCACCGACGCGTCGATCGCGTTTCACATCGCCAAGGTGGCCCAAGAAGCGGGCGCCCAATTGGTGCTGACCGGATTCGACCGGCTGCGGCTGATCCAGCGCATCGCCGACCGGTTGCCGCAGAAGGCCCCGCTGATCGAACTCAACGTGCAGGACGACAAGCACCTCGACACCCTGGCCGAGCGGGTGACCGAGGTCATCGGCGACGGCAACAAGCTCGACGGCGTCGTGCATTCAATCGGCTTCATGCCGCAGACCGGGATGGGGATCAACCCGTTCTTCGACGCCCCCTATGAGGACGTCTCCAAAGGCATTCACATCTCGGCGTATTCGTACGCCTCGCTGGCCAAGGCGCTGCTGCCGATCATGAATCCCGGTGGCTCCATCGTCGGAATGGACTTCGACCCGAGCCGGGCGATGCCGGCGTACAACTGGATGACGGTGGCCAAGAGCGCGCTGGAATCGGTCAACCGGTTCGTCGCGCGCGAGGCTGGCAAGTTCGGTGTGCGATCGAATCTGGTTGCCGCTGGACCGATCCGGACATTGGCGATGAGCGCGATCGTCGGCGGCGCGCTCGGCGACGAAGCGGGTGCCCAGATGCAACTGCTCGAGGAGGGCTGGGACCAGCGGGCGCCCATCGGATGGAACATGAAAGACCCGACGCCGGTGGCCAAGACGGTGTGCGCGCTGCTGTCGGACTGGCTGCCGGCCACCACCGGCACCATCGTCTACGCCGACGGCGGCGCCAGCACGCAGTTGCTCTAGCCGCTCATGGAATTCGACGCGGTCCTGCTGCTGTCCTTCGGTGGGCCAGAGGCGCCTGAGCAGGTTCGCCCGTTCCTGGAGAACGTCACCCGGGGCCGTAACGTGCCACCGGAACGGCTCGACGACGTGGCCCAGCACTACCTGCATTTCGGCGGGGTGTCGCCGATCAACCGGATCAACCGGGACCTGATCGCCCAGCTGCGGGCCCAGTTGGACATCCCGGTCTACTTCGGTAACCGCAACTGGGAACCGTACGTCGAAGACGCCGTTGTGAGCATGCGCGACAACGGTGTTCGGCGTGCCGCGGTGTTCAGCACGTCGGCGTGGAGTGGCTACTCGGGCTGCACTCAGTACTCCGAGGACCTCGACCGGGCCCGGCGCGCGGCCGGTTCGGATGCGCCGGAACTGGTGAAATTGCGGCGCTACTTCGACCACCCACTGTTCGTCGAGATGTTCGCCGACAACGTCGCCGCAGCGGCGGAGACGGTGCCCGCTGAAGCCCGCCTGGTCTTCACCGCGCATTCGGTCCCGATCGCCGCCGACGACCGCCTCGGCCCGAAGCTGTACAGCCGCCAAGTGCGTTATGCGGCACAGCTTGTCGCATCGGCCGCCGGTTACGACGACTACGACGTAGTCTGGCAGTCACGGTCTGGCCCACCGCAGGTGGCCTGGCTGGAACCCGACGTCGCCGATCACGTTGCGGCACTTGCCGAGACCGGCACCAGGGCGATCATCGTCTGCCCTATCGGGTTCGTCGCCGATCACATCGAGGTGGTGTGGGATCTCGACACCGAACTGCGTGAACAGACCGACGCGGCCGGCGTCGCATTCGCGCGGGTGAGCACACCCAACGCCGACCCCCGATTCGCCCGGCTCGCAGTCGATCTGATCGACGAGCTTCGGCTCAGACGTGCCCCGGCGCGGGTGATCGGAGCAGATTCGGTGCCCGGTTGTGCGGCCGCCGTCAACGGCGAGCCGTGCCGCCCCCCGCACTGCGTTGCCGATTTCGAGGCTTAGCGCTGCCAGGCGGTGTACAGAATCGCGCTGAGCGCAGCCATTCTCGCCGACCGCACAACCGTGGCCAGCGGCCGTAGCGCGTCAGTGGCGATCTGCTCCTCGGACAACGACTGGGTGCCGATTCTGCTCAGCCCGGCGCTGACCGTGATGATCGCGTCGACATGCGCCGCGTTTTCCAGCACCCGCACGGCGCGCGAAGGTGCGAGCTCGGGTACCTGATGGTGGCGCGTGGATTCCAGCAACTGCTCCACCATCCCGCGCGGATCGTCGACATCGGCTCCGGTGGATCCGAGCCCGATCGCGGTGAGCGCGTCCGCCGCGGACCGCACCGCCAGCCGCAGTTCATACTCGGCTTCGCCGAGCGGGATGTGGTCGAGCATCGGGGCGGCGGGCAGGGAATAGACCGTCCATGACAGCGCGGCCAGTTCGGGTATCACCGGGTCGCCATCGGAACCGTCGTACTCGAATTCGGGCACCAATCCGACAGCGACGCCGGGATCGCCTGGGCTGGTGACGATCACCGCCTCGCCGGCCGCTATCGCGTCCCGTTCGAATTGGGTTCCCGGTGCCAGCCCGCGGGCATCGCCGGGAATCGGCAGCACCACCGAGATCGACGGTGTGCCCACTGGCGACCGTCCGGCGGCCATCCGCAGCGTCTGGAGCAGCGACACCACGCCCGCATCGTGGATGTCAGGCCAGGGGAGACCGGTGCGCCCGGCCGCGACCGCATCGTATGCGGTCACCGATTGTGTTGGCGCCCAGCAGGATAACGCGTCGAGAACGTCGTCGGGTGCAGCCTGGCCGGCCAGCCAGGCATTGGCCCAGACCGAGAGCGTTGCGCTTGGGCACCACATGGATTCGCAGTCTAGTTGTTCGCGCGGTGCCGGGCCGATCACGCGATATCCTGACGGCATGTCCGCGGCTGTGATCTGGCTCATCGTCGCGTTGGGTCTGGCCGGTGCCGAGGCGCTCACCGGTGACATGTCCCTGCTCATGCTCGGTGGTGGCGCGCTGGCCGCAGCCGGATTCAGCTGGCTGCTCGACGCCCCGATCTGGGCCGACGGTGCCGTGTTCCTGGTGGTGTCGGTGCTGCTGCTGGCGCTGGTCCGACCGGCTCTTCGGCGGCGGCTGACCCCGCTGAACAGCCTGACCACGGGCATCGAAGCGCTGGAGGGCAAGCGCGCGCTGGTGCTCGACCGGGTAGCCCGCGACGAGGGCCAGGTGAAGGTGGACGGTCAGGTGTGGACCGCGAGGCCAATGAATGAGGGTGACGAGTTCGAACCCGGCGCAGAGGTCACCGTGATGCGTATTGATGGGGCCACCGCCGTGGTCTGGAATCCGTAATCGTTTTCAGAGGCTTAGGAGATTTCCATGCAGGGTGCAACGGCCGGGCTGGTTTTTTTCGCCGCGCTGGTGGTATTCGCGATCATCGTGGTGGCCAAGTCGGTGACGCTGATCCCGCAGGCCGAGGCAGCGGTGATCGAACGGCTGGGGCGCTACAGCCGCACGATCAGTGGGCAGCTGACCCTGCTGATCCCGTTCATCGACCGGGTTCGCGCCCGGGTGGACCTGCGTGAACGGGTGGTGTCGTTCCCGCCGCAGCCGGTGATCACCGAGGACAACCTGACCCTGAACATCGACACCGTGGTGTATTTCCAGGTGACCAGCCCGCAGGCCGCGGTCTACGAGATCAGCAACTACATCGTGGGTGTCGAGCAGTTGACCACCACCACGCTGCGCAACGTCGTCGGCGGCATGACGCTGGAGCAGACGCTGACCTCACGCGATCAGATCAACGGTCAGCTGCGCGGTGTGCTCGACGAAGCCACCGGACGCTGGGGGCTGCGGGTGGCGCGGGTGGAATTGCGCAGTATTGATCCGCCGCCGTCGATTCAGGCCTCGATGGAAAAGCAGATGAAGGCCGACCGGGAGAAGCGCGCCGTTATCCTGACCGCCGAGGGTATGCGGCAGGCTTCGATCACGCAGGCCGAAGGGGAGAAGCAGTCGCAGATCCTGGCCGCCGAAGGCGCCAAGCAGGCGGCGATCCTGGCCGCCGAGGCCGACCGGCAATCCCGGATGCTGCGGGCGCAGGGTGAGCGGGCCGCGGCTTACCTGCAGGCGCAGGGACAGGCCAAGGCGATCGAGAAGACCTTCGCGGCCATCAAGGCCGGTCGGCCCACCCCGGAGATGCTGGCCTACCAGTACTTGCAGACCCTGCCGAAAATCGCCGAGGGCAGCGCCAACAAGGTGTGGGTGGTGCCCAGCGATTTCGGCACGGCGTTGCAGGGCTTCACCAAGTTGCTCGGGGCTCCCGGTGACGACGGGGTGTTCCGTTTCGTGCCCTCACCGGTCGACAGCACCCCACCCAAGCCCGAGGACGACTCGGACGTGGCCGACTGGTTCTCCACCGAGACCGACCCGGCTCTCCTGCAGGCGGTGGCCAAGGCCGAGGCCGACGCCCGCAAACCGGTCGACGGCGGGTTGCCGCCCCAGCACGAGTTGGAGCACTGAGATGGCCGGCCTGACATCGCCGAAAACCTACGCGGGACTGGCCGTCTTCCAGGCTGCCGACGCGGTGGCATGCGCGATCCCCGTCGCGCCGATCGCAAAAACCCTTGACGCGCTAGGGGTTCCGCAGGGAATCCGTTGGCTGCTGCCGACCTCCAAAGCGGCCTCGGCAGTCGGATTGCTCTCTGCCGGGCGGTTTCCGGCATTGGCGCGGCTGACCACCGCCATGCTGACGTTGTACTTCGCGCTTGCGGTCGGTGCCCATCTCCGGGCCCGCGACCGCCTCGTCAACGTCGTCCCCGCCGCGTCTTTTCTGGCGACCTACGTGGCCCTGACGGTGAAAGGACCCGAACAGCGCTAGATGCGGGGTTCATCACTACCGCTTTCAAAGCGGCAGGTATTGGGTACCTGACTTCTCGATGAATACCGCACGCCGGCTTCCCGGCCTCGGTCGAGGACGCCGGCGACGGTGGACCCGCGACCAGATCCAGGTCACCGACCCCGAGATGATGCGTCAATCCATCAAGGGCGCTTCGATCGGCAACTTCATGGAGTGGTACGACTTCGGGGTTTACGGCTATATCGCCACCACGATCGCGCAGGTTTTCTATCCCGGTAACAGCGTCAGCGCGGTCCATCTGATCGCCACTTTCAGCACCCTGGCGGCCGCGTTCGTCGTTCGCCCGATCGGGGGCCTCATCTTCGGTCCCCTCGGCGACCGCATTGGGCGCAAGCGCGTGCTGGTGATCACGATCGCGCTGATGACGGTGGGCACGACCGGCACCGGCCTGCTGCCGGACTACAGCACTATCGGAATCTGGGCGCCGATCCTGCTGGTTGTCGGACGTGTCTTCCAGGGACTGTCGACCGGCGGCGAATATGTCGGGGCGATGACCTACATCGTCGAGCAGGCCCCGGACCGCAAACGCGGCAGACTGGTGGGGTTTCTGCCGCTGGGCAACCTGGCTGGATTCGTCGCAGCGGGTCTGATCGTCACCGGGTTGCAGACCTGGCTCCCGAGCCACGACATGCTGACCTGGGGCTGGCGGGTGCCGTTGGTGCTGAGCGCGCCGCTGGGGCTGGTCGCGGTATTCATGCGGATGCGACTCGAGGAGTCGCCCGCTTACCAGGATGAGAACCGGCAGGCGCCGCCCGCGGACGACTCCGGCCAGTATCGGCGCACCATCGCCGAGCAATGGAAGCCAATGCTGATCTGCGCGGCACTGGTCTACACCTCCAACGCCGCCGACTACATGCTGACCGGCTATCTGCCGACGTACCTCAAGGTGATAGTCCACATCGGCCATACGGCCGGGCTGGCGATGATCACTGGGACGTTGACCATCGTGGCGATCCTGCTGGTGTCCGTCGCGGCGCTGTCCGACCGAATCGGCGTGAAGCCGATTATGCGTGCTGGTTGTGTGCTGCTGATCGCGGCGTCGGTCCCGGCGTTTCTGCTCATCCAGCACGGTGGCGGCTACCCGCTGATCTTCGCTGGGGTGCTGCTTCTCGGACTGATGGAACTGTGCTTCGACAGCACTTCGCCGGCCACGATGCCGGCGCTGTTTCCGACCAATGTCCGCAACGGTGCGCTGGCCATCTCCTACAACGTCTCGATCTCCGCGCTCGGCGGGACCACGCCGCTGATCGCTCAAGCGTTGGTCTCGGGCACCCACAACACCATGGTGCCGGCGTACATGCTGATCGTGGCAGGGGTGGTGGGATTCGTGACCTTGGCGTTCACCCCCGAAGTGGCCGGCAAGCGACTGCCCGGATCGCCACCCACCGTCGAGACCGAAAAAGAGGCCCGCGCACTTGCGCAGGGTTACGACTAGCTCGACCGGCAGCGGTCTAGGGCGGTGGCGCCGGCGCTGCAGTGACCGGGCACTGCGGCAGGTATCCCGGCATCCGTCGCCGGTGTTCCCGCATGCCGACGATGTAGCCGAATCTCATATGCCAGCAACGTGATTCCGACTACCCCAGTACACAGCGACACCGTAAACAGCAGCGGGCTGACATCACCGGTGAGTGCGTCGCCGAGGATGACCACGGCAGACGTGCCGGGAAGCAGGCCGGCCACGGTGGCCACGGTGTAGGGCAGCAGCCGGACCCCGGACGCGCCGACGGCGTAATTGAGCGGCGCGAACGGCACCAGCGGGATCAGCCGCAGCGACATCACCGCGACCCAGCCCCGCTCGCGTAGCCGGGAATCGAGCCGCTCGACGGCG
>NZ_JBYCLD010000195.1:0-2294 GCF_057473725.1 Mycobacterium sp. TH-M11
GGGTACCAGCAGCCCGGAGGCGATCGATCCGGACAAGGCGTTCCAGGAGTTGGGCTTCGACTCGCTGACCGCCGTCGAAATGCGCAACCGGCTCAAAGCCGCCACCGGGCTGCCGCTGTCACCGACGCTGATCTTCGACTACCCGAACTCCACGGCACTGGCGGGCTACTTCCGCCGGGAGCTGATCGGCGCCTCGGCCGAAGTGGCCGCCAAAGTCGCACCCGGTGAAGCGGAGATCCAGCGCGTGGTGGCTTCCATTCCGGTCAAGCGGCTGCGGCAAGCCGGGGTGCTAGACCTGTTGTTGGGTCTGGCCAACGAGGCCAATGACCCGGATGTCGATCAGGGTAAGGAAAAAGACCTCGCGACAATGGATCTCGACGACTTGGTCAATGCCGCGTTCCTCGACGACGACGAGTAGCCGATGAGAATCGCCGTCATCGGAGCCAGCGGAGTCGTCGGCCGAGGGGTGGTCCTGCGGTTGTTCAGTGCGGGCCACCAGGTTGTCGGTCTGGCCCGGCGTCAGCCCGAAAGCTGGCCGAGTGGAGCGGCTTTCGTCTCCGGTGATATTCGCGACGCCAGCACTGTGCGGCGGGCGGTGGCGGGTGCGGAGGTCGTTGTGCACTGTGCCTGGGTGAGAAATCCGGCCACAGTTCGTCCCGCGGACCGCGATGTCAACGTCGGTGGCACCCACAATGTGATCGAGGCGATGGCACGGACCGGTACCCGGCGCATTGTGTTCGCGTCATCCGCTCACGTCTACGGGTCCGGATATTTCAAGTCGGAAGCCGAACCCTTGCAGCCGGTTTCAGCGTACGGTCGGGACAAGGCCAGTGCAGAGGCGATGGTTGCTGCAAGCGGTGCCGAGTGGGTGACGATCCGTAGTGCGGCGATCCTCGGCCGCGGCGTCGACAATTGGGTGCGGCGGGCACTGGCGGGCCCCGTTCTGCCGACTGCCCCAGATCGCACCCTGCAGGCCGTGCACACCGACGACGCGCACCGGGTATTCGTCCGTGCCGCCCTTGACGCGGGCATCGGCAGTGGAGCGGTCAACCTCGCCGCGCCCGGAGAGCTCACCCTCGCTGAGATCGCGCAGACGCTCGGGCGGCCTACGGTATCGCGGCTGTTTCGCAGGCTCGGGCCCGCCGCCGAACTCGACCTGCTGCTGGACGCACCGTCGCTGGATAGCGCTCTGCTGCAGAACAAGTGGAATTACACACCGGCCTGGACCGGACACGAATGCCTGGACGACGTCGCGTTGGCGGTACGCGGCCGGGTGAGCATCGGTCCGCGGTTGACGTCGGTGCCCTGGCGGCTGACCCATGTCCAGGACATCCCGGCGGTCGATGCCCCAACCGCCGATGGAATGACGACCGTGATGGCCGGTCCCGACGGCGACAACGGCGAGTTCGACACTCCGATCGACCCCCGATTCCCGACCTATCTGGCGACCAATCTCTCCGAGGCGCTGCCGGGGCCGTTCTCGCCTTCGTCGGCATCCGTGACAGTCAAGGGACTGCGTGCCGGCGGCGCGATCATTGCCGACCGATTGCGTCCCGGCGGACTGATCCAGCGCGAGATCGCCACTCGCACAGTGGGAGTATTCGCCCACCGCCTGTACGGGGCCATTACCACGGCGCACTACATGGCCGAAGTCGTGCCCTTCGTCAAACCGGGGACGGTGATCCGGCAGAGCCAGTACTTTGGTCCCAGCGTTGCGTCTATGCCAATACACGGCGAGCAAAAGTTACCGGCCGAATCACGCAGCGCGACAGGACCGTTGCGCACGGTGCGAAATCTGGGTGTGTTCGGCGCCAATCTGGCCGGTTTGATCGCCGGTGCAAACTACGACACCAGTGACTTCGTCGATGACATCGACAGGCTCGAAGAGCTTGCTGCCGGCGATCTTTCGCAACTCAGTGATCCGCGCTTGCAGAGCCTGGTCTTGCTCGCCAGGGACAGCATCGTCGACGCCTGGGTGCTCTCGATGGGCTCATTCTTGACGTTCGCCGCCCTCAGCACGATCCTGCGCGGTGTGATCGGACGCGACACGGTGCTGCCGGTCGGTCAGGAGTTGGCCAGTGCCGGCCCGCTGAAGGTCGTGTATCGGCTTGCCGATGCGGCCCGACGCGATGCCAACGTAAGCCGCATTCTGGCCGGTGCCGGCGACCATCTCGCCGAACTGGAAGTCCAGGCCCCAGAGTTCCACAAGAAGGTTCTCGCTGAATTGAACTCGTTCGGACACCGTGGTCCCGCCGAGCTCGAAATGCGCTCGTCCAGCTATGCCGACGACCCGG
>NZ_JBYCLD010000196.1:0-4247 GCF_057473725.1 Mycobacterium sp. TH-M11
TCGTCCGGTCGATGTACGACCTCGCCGGGGGCAGCGCCATTTACGACGGCGCGCCGCTGCAACGACGACTGCGCGACGCCTTCACCGCCAGTGCGCACTTCCAGGTGAACGAGGCGTCGCGCGAACTGCCCGGCCGGATTCTGCTGGGTCAGGCCGGTGAGGCGGCGATGCTGTGAGGTCGCCGATCGAAGCGGTGCTGCCGTTCTGGCTGGACCGCCCCGACCTGGAGGCCATCGAGATCGCCGAGGCCGTACACGCCGCCGGCATCGACGGACTGTGGATCGGCGAGATGGCGACCTTCGATGCCTTCGCGTTGGCCACCGCGATCGGTGCCCGCGCTCCGGGGCTGGGCCTGCGGGTCGGTCCGCTGCCGATCAGCGTGCGAACCCCGGCGTCAATTGCGTTGGGCGCCAGCACGGTTGCCGGTGTGACCGGCGCCCAGCTCGACATCGCACTGGGCGCCTCAAGCCCCTTCATCGTCACGGGCTGGCACGACCGGGACTGGTCGCACAGCGTAGGACGGATGCGGGAGACAATCGCGTGCCTGCGGCCCCTGCTGCGCGGCGAACGCGGCAACTACGACGGCCGCCACGTCCGAAGCAGCGGATTCCGGCTGCGAAACCCGCTGCCACACAGCAGTATCGGGGTCGGCGCGTTCGGCCCGTCGATGATCCGGTTGGCCGCCGAGGTTGCCGACGAGGTCGTATTGAATCTCGTTTCACCGCAACGTGTTGCGCAAGTCCGCGAACAGGTTGAGCGCCGGGCGGCTGCGGTGAGACGCGTGCCGCCGCACCTGACCGCCTGGGTGCCGGCGGCGGTGCGACCCGGTGCGGCCGCGTTGCGTCAGTTGGCCGGTCAGCTCGCGGTGTATCTGGCCCCGCCCGGATATGGCGAGATGTTCTGCGACCTCGGATTTCCCGACCTGGTCGAGCGGGCCCGCTCCGGTGCGCGACGGGCGGAGCTGGCCGCGGCCATCCCGCTGGAATTGGCCGCACAGCTTGCGGCTTTGGGCGATCCGGACCAGGTCGCCGGCCGGATACGCGAGTACCTGGCTGCCGGCGCCGATACCGTCGCCGTGATACCCGTGACCGCCGAAGACCCAGCCGGGAGCGGCGTACTCGCCTGCGCCGCCGACCTTTACCGCGAAATCACGTCAGTGCAGGAGACCGCTTTATGACCACCGTCAACACCCAATGCCGACTTGCCGAACGACCGGCCGACAAGCTCACCGCGAGCAACTGGCAGATCGTCGAAGAACCCAAACCCGTTGCCGGCGAAGGCCAATTCGTCGTCCGGGTCGACTATCTGTCTATCGACCCGGCAATGCGCACCTGGATGAACGCCGGCCGCAGCTACGTCCCGCCGGTGCAGATCGGTGCGGTGATGCGGGCGCTGGGGGTCGGACAGGTCGTCGAATCCCGCCACCCCGGCTTCACGGTCGGCGACGACGTGTCCGGGATTTTCGGTGTGCAGCGCTACGCGCTGTCCGACGGCACCGAGGTCAACACGATCGACACCGCGCTGGCTCCGGCGCCGGTGTACCTCAGCGCACTCGGTATCAGCGGACTGACCGCGTACTTCGGGCTGCTCGACGTCGGCAAGCCCGAGCCGGGCCAGACCGTGCTGGTTTCGGGAGCGGCCGGATCGGTGGGCAGCATCGTCGGCCAGATCGCCAAGATCAAGGGATGCCGCGCGGTCGGTGTCGCCGGCGGCGGGGACAAATGCCGCTGGCTGGTCGACGAGGCCGGATTCGACGCCGCGATCGACTACAAGGCCGCCGATGTGCGCGCAGAACTCAAGGCCCACGCCCCGGACGGCGTCGACGTGTACTTCGACAACGTCGGCGGAACGACGCTCGAAGCGGCGCTCAACCGACTGGCCCGCGGGGCTCGCGTCGTGCTGTGCGGCGCGGTGTCGCAGTACAACGACACTGCGCGCGGGCCGTCGAACTACATGCAACTGCTGGTTGCGCGCGCATCCATGACCGGGTTCGTCATCTTCGACTATGCGCAGCGCTATCCGGAAGGGGTTGCGCAGCTTGCGAAATGGATCAAGAGCGGCGAACTGCGGTCGCACGAGCAGATCGAGCACGGCGGTGTCGGCGACTTCCCCGACGCGCTGGCCAAACTGTTCCGCGGCGAGAACACCGGCAAGCTCATCCTGGCGCTGGGGGAATAGCCCGGCCGTGCGAGCTTGTTGGACACCGCCATGGCTGCCTTTAGCGAGACCCAACGTGAAGAATTCCTGGCCGGCAAGCACGTCGCGGTGTTGTCGGTGGCGGCGACCGACGGCCGTCCGCCGGCCAGCGTCCCGATGTGGTACGGCTACACGCCGGGCGGGAACATCCTGGTCAACACCGGCGTGGGAGCCCGCAAGACCAAGCTCATCGAGCAGGCCGGCGTGGTGACGCTGGTTGTGCAACGCGAAGACCCGCCGTATCAGTACGTGGTTGTCGAAGGCACCGTCGTCGACACCACGACGCCCGCGCCGCTGGAGTTGCGCGAGGCGATTGCCATTCGCTACCTCGGCGAGGAAGGCGGCCGCGCCTTCGTCCAGGCCATGGCGGATCAGCCGGGAATCCTGTTCACCATTCGGCCCGACCGCTGGATCACCGCCGACTTCTCCGGTGAGCTTTAGCATTCGGGTTTTCCAGCGCTGCGCACCCGGTCGTGTCGCGGTCTTCGACGCGCCGAACTGCCATAAGGTGACGGGGTTCGGCTGGAAAACCTGAGGAAGCAGTTCACATGGAACTCGACCGGATCACCAACCCGATGCGGTTGGCCCGGGGATCGCATCAACCCGGGTCGGGTAAAGGTTGCGCGATGAACGTGATCTCCTACATCAACGGCGACGAGCAGATCACCGACTTCCCGGCGACCTCGGCCCGCCCTCTGGCGTCGTTCGTGCAGTTGTGCAACGACTCGCTGGCTGAGCCCGACGGCTACCTGTCGCCGGAGAACAGTCTGCTGGTGCTCGATCTCGGCTGGCTGACGGTCGGGACCGCTGACGTCGCCGACGCGATCCTGCACATCTGGGTGACCAAGCTGCTGACCAGTCCGCCATGGGGTGTTCTGCGGTATGCCCGCGGGGCGGCGGCCGACGCCATTGCCGAGATCGCGGACCTGCATCGGACATTCGTCCCCGGTGACGTGCCGTCGATCGTCAACTGGGACAGTGCGGCCAAAGCGGGCCGCGCCGCGTGTGAGGCGGCCGAGGGCGCTGAACTCTATGCGGTGCGGGCCGCCTGTCAGTCGACGTCGCTGGTCGAGACCGATGACTGGGACACCCTGGACGCGGTCACCGGCAACGCTCTGCGCGCGCACCGGTTGGCCAACCTGGGTGCCGGTGCCGCACCGATTGTGGACGTGACCCGCAACGCGATCCGCTCATGGCGGCGGCTCGCCGGCTTGAGTGTGGTGAGCAACGACCCGATCCCGGTGGCTGTCTCGGCTTAGCCGAGCGAACCGGCCCACTCATAGGGGCGGGGCATCCAGGGTGAGGCTGAACAGGGCGTAGGCCATGCAGAACAACAGGTTCAGCGTCACGAGAACCATGCCGACGAAAAGAAGTGAACGAGTGCCGCGACGCTTCATGCGTCGGACCTTCGCGCTCAACTCGTCGCGTCTCAGCTGAGTCGCGATCAGCGCGAAATTGAAATCCGTGACCTCGGGGCAGGCGACGGCCGAACCGGCCAGCATCTGCCGGATCCGGTCCGGCGGCGTGCTGACGCCGACGCGTGCGAAGCGACGGCTGAGCCGTCGTGCCTGTCTCCGGCCGGCGAGATGACCACCGGCCCGCAATCGCTGCGGTAATTGCCCACGTTCGTTTCGCCAGGGGGTACTTGGCGTCATCACACGCCGAAGTCTAGCCAGGCCGCCTCGGATATCGGAAGGTTCACGTCCACAGCGCCGGCGGAATTTCACCGGCCGCGCAGCGACTGGAACGGCAGAATTTCGCGCAACATCACCGGGTGCGGCAAACTAGAACCTGTTACAGTTTTTGGCCATGGGCCGCAAGCGCGTTGTCGTCGCGGGCTTGGGCGACGTCGGCATCCTGGCGGCGATGCGGCTCGCCAAGCATTTCGAGGTTGTCGGCGTCTCGGTCAAGCCCGGTCTGGTCAGCGGCCAGGAACTCGGGGTGCGGCTGGCCCGCCCGCGCGATTGGGCGCGCGACTACTGGATCCCCTTCGACCGGTTCCGGCGACTGGATCAGGTCCGGATCGTCCAGGGCGCGCTGACCGGCCTGGA
>NZ_JBYCLD010000197.1:0-17829 GCF_057473725.1 Mycobacterium sp. TH-M11
ATCGACGCGTATTCCGAACTTGCCGACGTCGTCGACGGCGAGCGCGCTGCCGCGCCAGATGCATGGAACGAGGACGTGCTCGCCATCGCGCGCGCCGCACGCCGCTGGGCCGTCAGCCACCCGGCCAGCTGGGCGCTGCTGTACGGAAGCCCGGTCCCCGGTTATCACGCACCGGGCGAACGAACGGTCGGCCCCGGAACACGGGTCATCGGAGCGCTATTCGATGCCGTGGCGGCGGGCATCGCTACTGGCGACATCAAGCTGACCAATCACGCTGCGCCACAACCGCTATCGTCCGACTTTGACCGGATCAGACACGAGTTCGGTTTCCCCGGTGACGATTCCGTAATCGCGAAGTGTTTCGCCATATGGGCCGGAGTGGTGGGCGCCATCAGCCTCGAAGTGTTCGGGCAGTACGGTGCCGACACGCTCAGCGACGTGGAGACGGTTTTCGACACCCAGGTGCGTTTGCTATTCGGGATGCTGACGCACACCGATGTCGATTCGGCCCCTTTCGGCGCGACGACTCTGAATTAGAACGTGTTCAGCGGCCGCCCATCGGCTTGCCCGCACCGAGAGTGGCAACATTGCGCTGCGAGTTTCGGGCCCGGGAGATGCTGAGTTATTCTGCGAGACGATGAGGCTTTCTTTTGGATCTCCGGTCCAAACAGCGTGGGTCACCCACAGTCTGGACGCCACTGAAACCGCTCTCACCGGCCTGTTAGGTGTGAGGAAGTGGATTCGCCTGCCCGATATCCACTTTGCTCCGGAGACCTGCAGCTACCACGGCGCGCCGGCGGACTTCGTGGCAAGCATTTCATTGAGCTATCTCGGCGACATGCAACTCGAACTGATCGAACCGATCCGCGGGCCTAATATCTATAGTGACTTTTTGCAGAGCCACGGCCCGGGCCTGCATCACATCTGCGTCGAGGCCGAAACCCGCGAGGACTTCGATGACGCGCTGACTTCAGCGGGCGAGCGAGGAGTCGGCGTGCCACAACAGGGCGTGATGCCCGGCGGCCTGCGGTTCGCCTACTTGTCCGCCCCACAACATGGAGTTCCGTTCGTGGAGATCGCGCATTTCTCGGCCGAGATGCGCCAGTTTTTCGACTACATCAAGCAGCAGCAGCGTTGACTCGCGCGAGCGACGACACCGCACGCAGCGGCCAGGAGGAGTGGCGTCCATGAGCACTGACATACCAGCAACGTTGAGCGTCAACGACATCGAGTCATGGTCGGATGAGGCCGACGTCGTGGTGATCGGATTCGGCATCGCGGGCGGATGCGCGGCGGTCAGCGCGGCCGCCGCCGGTGCGCGGGTGCTGGTGCTGGAACGGGCCGCGGCGGCCGGCGGCACGACCGCGATGGCCGGCGGGCACTTCTACCTGGGCGGCGGGACAGCCGTGCAAGAGGCGACCGGCCATCCCGACACGGCCGAAGAGATGTACAAGTATCTGGTCGCGGTGTCGCGCGAACCCGATCACGAGAAAATCCGCGCCTACAGTGATGGCAGCGTCGAGCACTTTAACTGGTTGGAAGACTTGGGTTTCCAGTTCGAGCGGAGCTTCTATCCGGGCAAGGTGGTCGTCCCGCCGGGTACTGAAGGTCTGAGCTACACCGGCAACGAAAAGGTCTGGCCGTTCTGCGGGCAGGCCGTTCCGTCGCCGCGCGGCCACTCGGTGCCGGTACCCGGTGAGCTGGGCGGTGCGGCGATGGTGATCGATCTTCTGCTCAAGCGCGCCGACGATCTGGGTGTTCAGTTCCGATACGAGACCGGGGCCACCAACTTGATCATGGACGGGCGCGGCTCCGTGGTCGGCGTCGCCTGGAAACACTTCACCGAATCCGGCGCCGTCAGAGCCACTTCGGTGATCATCGCCGCCGGTGGTTTTGCGATGAACGCAGACATGGTCGCCGAATACACACCCGAACTGGGCCAGCCGCGACGCACCAAACATCATGGGTTGGTCGCGCCCTACATTCTGGGCAATCCTCACGACGACGGACTCGGCCTGCGAATGGGCATCTCCGCCGGCGGCGTCGCCGAGAACATGAACGAGAAGTTCATCACCGCAGCCGCCTATCCGCCCGAGGTTCTCCTGACCGGCGTGATCGTGAACAAGGAAGGCAAGCGCTTTGTCGCCGAGGACTCCTACCACTCGCGCACATCGGCTTTCGTGCTCGAGCAGCCGGAGCAGACCGCGTACCTGATCGTCGACGAGGCGCATACCGAGATGCCCGCGATGCCGTTGATCAAATTCCTCGACGGCTACGAGACGATCGCCGAACTGGAGACCGCGCTCGAGATCCCCGCGGGCAATCTCGCCGCGACCTTGGATCGCTACAACGAATTCGCCGCCAAGGGCGAAGACCCCGATTTCCACAAGCAGCCGGATTACATTGCACCGCAGGACAATGGTCCCTGGGCGGTGTTCGACCTGTCGCTCGGGCGGGCGATGTACTCCGGATTCACCATGGGCGGACTGGCTGTCACCGTCGACGGACAGGTGCAGCGCAGCGACGGCAGCGTCGTCGGCGGGCTGTACGCGGTGGGCGCCTGCGCGTCCAACATCGCCCAAGACGGCAAGGGCTATGCCAGCGGCACCCAGCTCGGCGAAGGGTCATTCTTCGGTCGCCGCGCCGGAACGCACGCGGCCGGTACGGCCGGGGGCGGGTAGGCGCGTCAGGATACGGCGCCGGAACGCACGCGGCCGGTACGGCCGGGGGCGGGTAGGCGCATCAGACCGACGCCGGTTCCTTGCCTACCGATCCCAGCCGCCACGGGCCGCCGCCGAGTAGTTCGAGGTGCTGTTCATGGAACAGTCCGACCGCGGGTCGATGGCTGACACTGACGACGACGCACTCTGGTAATTCGTTCTGCAGCAATTGATACAGCGCCTGTTCAAGCCCTTCATCGAGCGCCGAGGTGCTCTCATCGAGGAAAACCGCCTTGGGCTTGGTGAGCAGGATGCGCGCGAAAGCGACGCGTTGCTGCTCACCGGGGGAGAGGACCTTGGCCCAGTCACGCACTTCGTCGAGGCGTTCACTCAAGGGCGCGAGCGCGACTTTTCTCAGCGTCTGGTTCATTGTTTCGTCTGAGATGTCAGTCGGCGCATTCGGGTAACTGATCACGGTTCGCAGATCGCCCAGTGGCACGTACGGCAACTGCGACAGAAACATCGTCGCGTTCGCTCCGTCCGGGCATCGCAGCGTCCCCGATGCGTACGGCCACAGTTCGGCGAGGCTGCGCAGCAGCGTGGTTTTGCCCGCCCCCGATTGCCCGGTAATCACCAGCGACTGGCCGGATTCCAGCCGGACATCCAGCAAGTCGACCAGCGGGTCGCCGTCCGGTGTGCGCACCTCGACACCGTCGAACTCCACCGAGCCGTCGTCGGTGGGCCGAGTCAGCACCGCGGGCAGATCGCGTCCCTTGGCGTTGGCGTCGACCAAGCCGTGCAGACGAATGATCGCCGCGCGGAACGCAGCGAATTCGTCATAGTTGTTGCGGAAGAACGACAGTGAGTCGTGGATCTCGCCGAATGCGGTGGCCGTCTGGCCGACGTCGCCGAATGCGATCTGACCGGCGAACAACCGCGGCGCCTGAATGATCCACGGCAGCGGGACAATTGCCTGCGACATCGACCAGTTCCAACCGTTGAAGACGATCGTCCGTCGCACGAAGCCGCGGTAGTTCACGATGATCGGGCTGAAACGTCCCATCAATTGGGTCCGTTCGACCTGCTCACCGCGATAGAAGCCGACGGCTTCGGCGGCGTCGCGCAAGCGGACCAGCGCGTAACGGAATGCGGCGTTGAGCTTTTCGTTGTTGAAGCTCAGCCAGATCAGCGGACGCCCGAGCTTGAACGCGACGCCGGTGGCCACCACCACGTAGACGACGACGATCCAGAACATCGCGCGGGGGACGTCGACGCCGAAAATGTTCAGCCGGCCAGACAGGTGCCAGAGGATCGCCGCGAACGACACAACCGATACGACTGCACGCACGGCGCCGAACAGCAGGGTGTTCGCGGTCTCGTTGGACGGCATGTTCGGCGTACCGCCGGCACCGGCGGTGAAGATGTCGACGTCCTGCTGGATTCGTTGGTCGGGGTTGTCGATCGTGTCGTCGATGAACAGGTCTCGGTAGTAGGCCCGGCCCCGCAGCCAGTCGTCGGTCAGGTTTCTGGTGAGCCAGATACGCCAGGCGATGATGAAGTGCTGGGTCAAGTAGATGTCGACCAACAGCCGGACAATGAAGACCGTCGCCAGCACACTGAAGTGCACCAGCGAGATCCAAAAGCCATGTATCCCGGACTGTTTGATTTTTTCATTACCCGCAGCGGCGCCCTCGAACGCAGTCTGGAGCGAGGTGTAGAGGTCGTTGCTCTGGTAGCTGAGTAGCACGGTCAACCGCACCGAGAGCAGCACCAACAGCAGCAGGACCGCCAGTTGCAGCCACGTCGGCACCGCGTGCCGCCCGGTGAAATAGCCACCGGTGATCCGCCAGTACTGCTGGCCCCACTTGGTGAGGAACCGCAGCAGAGCCAACACCACGAGCACGCATACCGCGGCGATGACCCAGCTTTTCGCCAGCCACCACAGTGACTCGATCAATGCCGAAGACCAGTCGATGGACGGCTTGAAGAGCTTGGGGTCCAAGATCACGTCTCCTTGCTGACGATGGCCGGTCGGCCGTCGTCGCTGTGGTTACTTCCCGGCGAAAGTATCCCAGGCCGGCGGATAGGCTGCGCGGATGGGCAACGACGCCGAAAACACCTTCCATGCCGGCCGACTGATCGCCCGGCGGCTGAAGGCCAGCGGAATCGACACCGTGTTCACGCTGTCCGGGGGCCACCTGTTCTCGATCTACGACGGCTGCCGCAGCGAGGGTATCCGGCTGATCGACACCCGCCACGAGCAGACCGCCGCGTTCGCGGCCGAAGGCTGGTCGAAGGTGACGCGCCAGCCCGGGGTCGCCGCGCTGACGGCGGGCCCGGGCGTCACCAACGGGATGAGCGCGATGGCCGCCGCCCAGCAGAACTCCTCGCCGTTGCTGGTGCTGGGCGGACGGGCACCCGCGGGCCGATGGGGAATGGGCTCGCTGCAAGAGATCGACCATGTGCCGTTCGTGGCGCCACTGACTCGATTCGCCGCCACCGCGCCCTCGGCCGAGGCCGTCAGCGGCCTGATCGACGACGCGCTGCAGGCCACCGTCGGCGCGCCGTCCGGGGTGGCGTTCATCGATTTTCCGATGGACCACGTGTTTTCCGTCGCCGCTGACGGCGGGCAGCCCGGCGCGTTGACCACACTGCCGGCGCCGGCACTCGCTGACGGCGACGCACTCGATCGCGCGGTCAGCCTGCTCAGTACCGCCGAGCGGCCGGTGATCATGGCCGGTACCAACGTCTGGTGGGGGCGCGGCGAGGAGGCGCTGCTGCGACTGGCCGAGCAGCGGCGGATTCCGGTGCTGATGAACGGCATGGCCCGTGGCACAGTGCCCGCCGATCATCCGCTGGCCTTCGCCCGGTCACGCTCGAAAGCGCTGGGGGAGGCCGATGTCGCGGTGGTCGTCGGGGTCCCGATGGACTTCCGGCTGGGATTCGGCGGCGTATTCGGGCAGGACACCAAGCTGATCGTCGCCGACCGGGCCCGGCCCGACCGTGCGCATCCCCGGCTGATTGCGGCCGAACTCTACGGTGACCTGACGGCGACCCTGACCGTGCTCAGCGAGACGCCGCGCGCCCCGACGACCGGTCAGGAGGAGTGGCTTGCCGATCTGCGGGCGACCGAGACCGCCGCGCGCGAGCGTGAGCAGGCCGAACTGGCCGACGACCGCAGCCCGCTACATCCCATGCGGGTCTACGCCGAACTCGCCCCGATGCTGGACCGCGATGCGATCGTCGTGGTCGATGCCGGGGATTTCGGCTCCTATGCGGGCCGGGTGATCGACAGCTTCGTGCCGGGGGCATGGCTGGACAGCGGCCCGTTCGGGTGTTTGGGCTCCGGTCCGGGGTACGCGCTGGCCGCCAAGCTCGCCCGCCCGGACCGCCAAGTCGTTCTGTTACAGGGCGACGGCGCCTTCGGGTTCAGCGGCATGGAGTGGGACACCCTGGCGCGGCACGGCGTCGCCGTCGTGTCGGTGATCGGCAACAACGGCATCTGGGCCCTCGAAAAGCACCCCATGGAAGCTTTGTACGGCTATTCGGTGGTGGCCGAACTGCGACCTGAGACCCGCTATGACGAGGTCGTGCGCGCGCTCGGTGGCCATGGCGAACTGGTCTCGACTTCCGCCGAGCTCAGGCCGGCGCTGCAGCGCGCCTTCGACAGCGGCCTGCCCGCCGTGGTCAATGCGCTCACCGACCCCGAGGTCGCCTATCCCCGCCGGTCCAATCTGGCCTAAGTCTGGCCTAGGTGAGGCCTAGGTGGGTCTAGGTGCGCGCGGCCGGCCGTGAACGTGCGCAGTTGTACTGCAAAAACCCGAGTGTCGCGGACAAACACGCACTCTCGCGCCGATTGAGGAGTCGCGTACCGTTGATCTGTGACAAAGACCACCAGCTCACAGTCGGGCCGCCTGAGCGGCCGCTTCTGGCGTCTGCTCGGCGCCAGCGCCGACAAGAACCAGGGCCGGTCGATGGCCCAGGTCACCACCTCGGCCAAGTACGACGAGAAGGCCGCGGGTCTCGACGACGAGCAGTTGCGCAAGGCCGCCGGTCTGCTAGACCTCGAGGACCTAGCCGAGGCCGGCGACATTCCGCAGTTCCTTGCCATCGCGCGGGAGGCCGCCGAACGGGCGACGGGATTGCGGCCGTTCGACGTTCAGCTGCTTGGCGCACTGCGGATGCTGGCCGGCGACGTGGTCGAAATGGCGACCGGTGAGGGCAAGACTCTGGCCGGGGCGATCGCGGCAGCCGGTTATGCACTGGGCGGCCGGCATGTTCACGTCGTCACCATCAACGACTATCTGGCCCGCCGCGACGCCGAATGGATGGGCCCGGTGCTGGAGGCGCTGGGCGTCACCGTCGGCTGGGTGACCGGGGAATCGACCGCCGAGCAGCGGCGTGCCGCCTACACCTGCAACGTCACCTACGCGTCGATCAACGAGATCGGCTTCGACGTACTGCGCGACCAGCTGGTGACCGACGTCGACGACCTGGTGTCGCCCAACCCGGACGTGGCCCTGATCGACGAAGCCGACTCGGTGCTCGTCGACGAGGCGTTGGTACCACTGGTGCTGGCCGGAACCAGCCACCGCGAACAGCCGCGACTGGAGATCATCCGGCTCGTCGGGGAGTTGCAGGCCGGCGTCGATTACGACACCGACTCCGACAACCGCAACGTCCACCTGACCGACGCCGGGGCGCGCAAACTCGAAAAGCGGCTCGGCGGAATCGATCTCTACTCCGAAGAGCATGTCGGCAGCACGCTGACTGAAGTCAACGTCGCGCTGCACGCGCACGTCCTGCTCCACCGCGACGTGCACTACATCGTGCGCGACGACGCCGTGCACCTGATCAACTCCTCCCGTGGCCGCATCGCCGCGCTGCAGCGCTGGCCCGATGGTCTGCAGGCGGCCGTCGAGGCCAAGGAAGGCATCGAGACCACCGAAACCGGCGAGGTGCTCGACACCATTACCGTGCAGGCGCTGATCAACCGGTATCCCACCGTCTGCGGTATGACCGGAACCGCTTTGGCCGCAGGCGAACAGCTGCGCCAGTTCTACAAGCTCGGGGTGTCCCCGATCGAACCGAACACACCCAACATTCGCGAGGACGAAACCGACCGGGTCTACATCACCGCCGCCGCGAAAATCGACGCGATCATCGCCCACATCATCGAGATACACGCAACCGGACAGCCCGTCCTGGTCGGCACCCACGATGTCGCCGAATCCGAGGAGTTGCACGAGCGGCTGCAGCGTCGCGGCGTTCCCGCGGTGGTGCTCAACGCCAAGAACGACGCCGAGGAAGCGTCCGTCATCGCCGAGGCCGGCAAGCTCGGGGCCGTCACAGTGTCAACGCAGATGGCCGGCCGCGGCACCGACATCCGCTTGGGCGGCTCCGATGAGACCGACCACGAGAAGGTGGTCGAGCTCGGCGGCCTGCACGTCGTGGGCACCGGCCGCCACCACACCGAACGTCTGGACAACCAGCTGCGCGGGCGCGCCGGCCGCCAGGGCGATCCCGGTTCGTCGGTGTTCTTCTCCAGCTGGGAAGACGATGTCGCCGCATCGAACCTCGAACCGAACAAGCTGCCGACGAAAACCGACCCAGAAAAGGGGGACGGTCGCGTGATCAGCCCGAAAGTCGCCGGCCTGCTCGAGCATGCCCAGCGCGTCGCCGAGGGGCGCCTGCTCGACGTGCACGCCAACACCTGGCGGTACAACCAACTGACCGCCCAGCAGCGCGCGATCATCGTCGAACGGCGCAACACGTTGCTCAGCACCGCCGCCGCCCGCGAAGAACTGGCCGAGCTGGCACCCGACCGCTACGACGAACTGTCCGAACAGCTTTCCGAAGAGCAGCTGGAGAAAATCTGCCGGCTGATCATGCTGTACCACCTCGACCGCGGCTGGGCCGACCACTTGGCCTACCTGGCCGACATCCGCGAAAGCATCCATCTGCGCGCCCTGGGACGGCAGAACCCGCTCGACGAATTTCACCGGATGGCGGTGGATGCGTTCGCCTCGCTGGCCGCCGACGCGATCGAAGCCGCCCAGCAGACGTTCGAAACCTCGCCGGCAATCGAAAACGAGCCCGGCGTCGATCTGTCCAAGTTGGCCCGTCCGACCTCGACCTGGACCTACATGGTGCATGACAACCCGTTGTCCGACGACTCGCTGTCCGCGCTGAGCCTGCCCGGCATCTTCCGATAATGCCGCCTGCCCTCGACCGGCTTTGGACGGTCCCCAACGTGCTGAGCGGGCTCCGTCTGGTGCTGATCCCGGTCTTCATCTATCTGCTGCTGTTCGCCCACGCCTACGGTTGGGCGGTGGCGCTGCTGATATTCAGCGGCGCATCGGACTGGGCCGACGGCAAGATCGCACGCCTGATGGATCAGTCCTCGAAGCTGGGGGCTTATCTCGATCCGTTCGTCGACCGGCTGTACATGGTGGCCACACCGATCGCATTCGGACTCGCCCACATCCTGCCGTGGTGGATCATCGCCATCCTGCTGGTCCGCGACGTTCTGTTGGCCGCGGAACTGCCGTTGCTGCGCACCCGCGGCATCACCGCGCTGCCGGTGATCTACGTCGGCAAGGCGGCAACCTTCGCGTTGATGTCGGCCTTCCCGCTGATCTTGCTGGGCCAGCTCGAAGGAGTGTGGAGTCACGTCGTATTGGCTTGTGGTTGGGCATTTTTGAGCTGGGGTATCTACATGTACCTGTGGTCGTTCATGGTCTACGCATGGCAGGTCGTGATTGTGCTGCGCCGGATGCCGCCCGTGAAGGTCCGTAATGCCTGATCCAGTGCTGGGCGGCTATGAGCCCTACTCCGGCCTCAGTGCCCACCAGGCAGGCCGGGCCCAGCGGATCCCGGTACCGTCGCTACTGCGCGCCCTGCTCTCCGAGCACCTGGATCCCGGTTACGCGGCCGCCGCCGCGAAGCGGGACGCCACCCAGAAACCAAACGGCACCCGTCTGCGGAGCTGGTTCTGGCAGGCGATGGCCGCGTTGCTGGTGGCCGCGGTTTTCGCCGCCGCTGTCGCTCAGGCCCGGCTGGTCGCCCCCGGAGTCAGCGCCGCCCAGCGGGCGCTGGCGACCGACGTGCGGTCGGAGGAGGCGGCGACGGGCCGGCTCGCCCGGGAACGCAATTCGCTTGCAGCCCAACGAGACGACGTTCAGCGCCGAGCGTTGGCCGAGGACGCCGCCGGACAACGGCTGCTGGCCAGCCTCGACCGGCTCAACTTGGCGGCTGCGAGCAGTCCGGTCACCGGCCCGGGTTTGAGCGTGACCGTCACCGAGCCCAGTGTCGGGCCCAACCTGTCCGACGTGTCCAAGCAGCGGGTCGCCGGGAGCCGCCAGATTATCCTCGACCGAGACTTGCAGCTGGTCGTCAACTCGTTGTGGGCCAGCGGGGCCGAGGCGATCGCGGTCGACGGGGTGCGGATCGGGCCGAACGTCACCATCCGGCAGGCGGGAGGCGCGATCCTGGTCGACAACAACCCGACCGGCAGTCCCTACACGGTGCTCGCCATTGGGCCACCCCACGGCATGCAGGAGGTGTTCGACAACAGCCCCGGCTTGCGCCGGCTGCGACTTCTGGAGACCTCCTACGGGGTCGGTGTCGACGTCAGCGCCGAGGACAACCTCACACTGCCGGCCGGAGCGGCACGAGATATCAAGTTCGCCAAACAGATTGGTTCGTCGTAGTGCGAAAAGCCCAACGAATAGGAGCGAGGCGTCGATGATCGGCATCGCAGCACTGGCCGTCGGTATCGTGCTGGGCCTGGTTCTGCACCCCAACGTGCCGGAGGTCGTCCAGCCCTATCTGCCGATCGCGGTGGTCGCCGCACTGGATGCGGTATTCGGTGGGCTACGCGCTTACCTCGAGCGAATTTTCGACCCCAAGGTCTTCGTCGTGTCGTTCGTATTCAACGTGCTGGTCGCGGCCCTGGTCGTCTATGTCGGCGACCAATTGGGCGTTGGCACGCAACTATCCACCGCGATCATCGTCGTCCTGGGCATTCGCATCTTCGGCAACGCCGCCGCACTGCGTCGCAGGCTGTTCGGGGCATAGCGGGGTATGAGACCGACATGAGCGACTCAGATACCGACCCGGACGACAAAGCACGGCACCCGCTCGGGCAGGCGCTCGATGAGCCTGACGAGCATGGGCGCCACGAGTTGCCGCCGGATCAGCCGAAACCCGCGATCGGCGCATTGCAGCCGAACGGATTTCTGCGCCGCGGCCGCACTGCGTTCGGCATCTTGGCCGTGCTGCTGTGCCTGCTGCTGGGCGTGGCCATCGCCACTCAGGTGCACCAGACCACGAGCGGCGACTCCCTCGATACCGCCCGTCCTGCCGATCTGCTGGTGCTGCTGGACTCTCTGCGCCAACGCGACGCCACGCTGAGCACCGAAGTCGCGGAACTGCAGCGCTCGTTGAACGCCCTACACGCCTCCGGTAGCAGCGACCAGACCGCCATCCAGAACGCCCAGGCCCGATTGGCGGCGCTGTCAATCCTGATCGGCACCGTCGGCGCCACCGGACCCGGGGTCACCGTCAAAATCGACGACCCGGGACCCGGTGTGGCGCCACAGGCGATGCTCGACGTGCTCGACGAACTGCGGGCCGCCGGGGCCGAAGCGATCCAGATCAGCGATCGGTACCAGTCGGTACGCGCCGGTGTCGACACCTGGATTGTCGGCGCACCCGGTGCGCTGACTGTCGATGGTAAGACGCTGACGCCACCGTATTCGGTTGTCGCCATTGGTGATCCGCCAACGCTCGCCGCAGCCATGAACATCCCGGGCGGCGCGGTGGACAGCGTCAAGCGCGGCGGCGGCACCATGTCGGTGCAGCAGGCGGACAAGGTGAGCATCACCGCCTTGCGGCAACCAAAACCGCGCCAATACGCTCAGCCAGTCAAGTAGCCACCGATCAGAACAGGAACACCGTGAGCGAAATCCCACCAGATTTGCACTACACCCCCGACCACGAGTGGGTTCGGCGAACAGGTGACGACATCGTCCGGGTGGGTATCACCGACTTCGCGCAGTCCGCGCTCGGCGACGTCGTGTTCGTTCGGCTGCCCGAGGTGGGGGACGAGCTGACCGCGGGTGAGGCTTTCGGCGAGGTGGAATCCACCAAGTCCGTATCCGACCTCTACGCCCCTGTTTCGGCGAAAGTCGTTGCCGTCAATGAGGATCTGGACGGCAGCCCGGAGCTGGTCAACGCCGAGCCGTATGGCGGCGGTTGGCTGATCGACCTCCAGGTCGACGGCGCTGCGCTGGAGCAGAGTTTCGCCGATCTCCTGGACGCCGAGGCCTACCGCGGTTCGTTGGCCGAGTGACCCTGTTATCGTTCCCCGCGCGGCGAAAATACGCGCCGTACAGCGGCGCGGTGAGGAGCCGGGCCGTGGGACCTGCCGGCGAGAATGCCGGCCCAACCGGGACGGCCGGCAGCTGTAGCCGCCGATCCGGCCGGGGATGGCACATTGAGCTCCCGTGCGCGGTACGGTCGTCACATCGACGGCCACTGCGGGTGGGATACCGGCCGGCCGGACCCAACCAGACAACGCAGCAGCGGCCAGTGAGGAGCAGCGGGTGACGGACAAGGACAACGACTTGACTTCTGATGAAGTCACCGTGGAAACGACATCGGTTTTTCGCGCCGACTTTCTCAACGAACTAGAGGCTCCCGCGCAAACCGGCTCCCAGAGCACGGTGTCCGGCGTCGAGGGACTGCCGGCCGGTTCGGCGTTACTGGTCGTCAAACGGGGGCCAAATGCCGGTTCCCGCTTCCTGCTCGATCAACCGACCACCTCGGCGGGCCGCCATCCCGACAGCGACATTTTCCTCGACGACGTCACCGTCAGCCGGCGGCACGCTGAATTCCGTTTGGAGAACGACGAGTTCCACGTGGTGGACGTCGGCAGCCTCAACGGCACCTACGTCAACCGCGAGCCGGTCGACTCGGCGGTGCTGGCCAACGGCGACGAGGTCCAGATCGGGAAGTTCCGGTTGGTCTTTTTGACCGGACCCAAGGCCGGTGAAGACGGAGGGGCCGGAGGCTAGTGACCGCGCCCGAGACCCCCGCACTGAGCGGGATGTCGATCGGAGCGGTCCTCGACCTGCTGCGGCCGGACTTCCCGGATGTGACGATCTCCAAGATCCGCTTCTTGGAGGCCGAGGGCCTCGTAACGCCGCAACGCGCGGCCTCGGGCTATCGCCGGTTCACCGCGTACGACTGTGCCCGCCTGCGGTTTATCTTGACTGCTCAGCGTGACCAGTACCTGCCGCTGAAAGTCATCAAGGCGCAGTTGGATGCGCTGCCCGACGGCGAGCTGCCGCTGGCTGGATCACCTTACGGGGTACCGCGATTGGTCACCGTCGGTGACGGCGTGCCCGCCGGATCGGATCCCGCGGCGGTCGCACCCACCCACATCCGGCTCAGCCGCGAAGACCTGCTGGATCGCTCAGGAGTCGATGACGAGCTTTTGACCACGCTGCTCAAGGCGGGGGTGATCACCACCGGCCCGGGCGGGTTCTTCGACGAGCAGGCACCCGTGATCTTGCAGTGCGCCCGTGCACTCGCCGATTACGGCATCGAACCCCGGCACCTGAGGGCGTTCCGCTCGGCCGCCGACCGGCAGTCCGACCTGATCGCCCAGATCGCCGGACCCCTCGTCAACACCGGGAAAACCGGTGCCCGTGACCGGGCCGACGACCTGGCTCGCGAGGTCGCGGCCCTCGCGATCACCTTGCATACCTCGCTGATCAAGTCCGCAGTGCGCGGCGCCCTGCACCGTTGAAGGACTAGACTTCGGAACCACAGCTTGCGTTCGGCGGCTTGGTCTTTCCATCGCGGCGTCGGGGCAGGTCTGACACGGAACGGCAGCACGTGCGGAGGGCAAACACAGATGGGTGAAGTTCGCGTTGTCGGCATTCGCGTCGAGCAGCCGCAGAACCAGCCGGTGCTGTTGCTGCGCGAGGCCGACGGTGATCGCTACCTGCCCATCTGGATCGGCCAGTCGGAGGCAGCCGCAATCGCCTTGGAGCAGCAGGGTGTAGAGCCGCCCCGGCCGCTGACACACGACCTGATCCGTGATCTCATTGCTGCGCTTGGCCATTCGCTCAAAGAAGTGCGAATTGTCGATCTGCAAGAAGGCACTTTCTACGCCGACCTGATTTTCGACCGCAACATCACCGTGTCGGCGCGGCCATCGGACTCGGTGGCTATCGCGCTGCGGGTGGGCGTGCCGATCTACGTCGAGGAAGCCGTGCTCGCCGAGGCCGGCCTGTTGATTCCCGACGAGAACGACGACGAGCCGTCGGGGGTCCGCGAGGACGAAGTCGAAAAGTTCAAGGAGTTCCTGGACAGCGTTTCACCCGATGATTTCAAGGCCACCTAATTCGTTAGCAGGCGTGATTGATGTTCGGCCGCATATCGTGCGGCGCGCCGAAGTCGAGCCGATCTCGATCTGAATCGGCCGTATCACGGATACGTCTCATCTGCGAGTTCGACCTCGACACGCCCAGTGGCTAGCGTCCAGACGCCGTCCCGGCCGCCATACTTTTGTTCGACTGATTAGTTCTAGTTTGTTTCTCAGAACACCGCAGCGAGTCGAAAAGCGTATGCTCACAAGCACTCGATTGAGCAACCGCGAAACGGCAGCCCGTAACGAGCGCGCGATCGGCGAGAGGATACACCGTGGGTGACCAGCCACGTCAGGATCAACTGGATCTCGAGTCTTTGACTTGCGACAGCAGCCCAGAAGCCGATCCCGAACCGGCGATCCGCGTGTCGAGCGAGCCCGTCCAGGGCGGCTTGTTCCCCGATGACTCCGTGCCCGACGAATTGGTCGGTTACCGCGGCCCCAGTGCCTGCCAGATTGCCGGCATCACCTACCGCCAGTTGGACTACTGGGCCCGCACGTCGCTGGTCGTGCCGTCGATTCGCGGCGCCGCCGGGTCCGGTAGTCAGCGGCTGTACTCGTTCAAAGACATCCTGGTGCTCAAGATCGTCAAGCGTTTGCTCGACACCGGCATCTCGCTGCACAACATCCGCGTCGCGGTCGATCATCTGCGTCAGCGTGGCGTCCAGGATTTGGCCAACATCACCCTGTTCTCCGACGGCACCACGGTCTATGAGTGCACTTCGGCCGAGGAGGTCGTCGACCTGCTGCAGGGCGGCCAGGGCGTGTTCGGTATCGCTGTCTCCGGTGCAATGCGCGAGTTGACCGGAGCCATCGCAGATTTCCCCGGCGAGCGAGCCGATGGCGGCGAGTCGATCGCCGCGCCGGAAGACGAGCTGGCGTCTCGTCGCAAACACCGCGACCGCAAGATCGGCTGATCTGCGCTCTGCTAGCCGGTGCCGCCGGCACGGCCCGCGGCACCACGTAGGTAAACTCGAGGACGCATCGTTCTTGCGCGGGAGAGTTCCGTGGCCGCCAGCCACGGACGCCGAAGGAGCAACACCTCTCCGTCAACCTCTCAGGCACCCGGACCGCGCCAGACCCCGATGCCTCTGGAAAGCGGTGGCCGTCAGTCGCCCGCCCATGGGGAAAGACATCTGATGTCGAATCTCTCAGGCGCCCGGTTCGGGTAGACGACAGAGGGGGAGGGCCTGGTTCCTCTTTGTCAGGAGTTCGCCATGTCCGGCCACACCAACCCGCTTTTCGCCGATCGGCACATCGGCCCGGACAGCACCGCCGTCGCGGCGATGCTGAAGGTCATCGGGGTCGATTCGCTCGATGACCTCGCCCGCCGGGCGCTGCCCGCGGGAATTCTGGACGCGTTGACCGACTTCGGCGCCGCGCCCGGCCTGGATCAGCTGCCACCGGCGGCCAGCGAGGCCGAGGCGCTGGCGGAGCTGCGGAAGCTGGCCGACCAGAACACCGTCGCGGTGTCGATGATCGGTCAGGGGTATTACGACACGTACACACCGCCGGTGTTGCTGCGCAACATCCTGGAGAACCCGGCCTGGTACACGGCCTACACGCCGTATCAGCCGGAGATCAGCCAGGGCCGGCTCGAGGCGCTGCTGAATTTTCAGACCATGGTCGCCGACCTGACCGGACTCGAAGTGGCCAACGCGTCGATGCTCGACGAGGCCACCGCGGCCGCCGAGGCGATGACGCTGATGCACCGGGCAGTGCGGGGTAACGCCAACCGGTTGGCCGTCGACGTCGACGTGTACGCCCAGACCGCCGCTGTGCTCGCCACCCGCGCCGAGCCGCTGGGCATCGAAATCGTCACCGCCGATCTACGTGATGGCCTGCCCGAAGGCGAGTTCTTCGGTGCCATCGCCCAGTTGCCCGGTGCGAGCGGCCGCGTCACCGACTGGTCGGCGCTGGTGTCGCAGGCGCATGACCGCGGTGCACTGGTGGCTCTTGGAGCTGACCTGCTGGCGCTGACGCTGATCACGCCGCCGGGGGAGATCGGCGCCGACGTGGCGTTTGGCACCACGCAACGGTTCGGTGTGCCAATGGGTTTCGGCGGCCCGCATGCCGGCTACCTGGTGGTGCACGGCAAGCACGCCCGCCAACTGCCGGGCCGGCTCGTCGGGGTTTCGGTCGATGCCGACGGATCGCCCGCTTTCCGGCTGGCGCTGCAAACCCGTGAGCAGCACATCCGCCGCGACAAGGCGACCAGCAACATCTGCACCGCCCAGGTGCTGCTGTCGGTGATGGCGGCGATGTATGCGAGCTACCACGGCGCCGACGGACTGCGCGGCATCGCGCGGCGGGTGCACGGCCACGCCGAGGCCATCGCCGCCGCGCTCGGCGATGCAGTGGTGCACGACAAATACTTTGACACGGTTTTGGCCCGGGTGCCTGGGCGCGCCGATGAGGTGGTCGCGGCGGCCAAGGCTGATGGCATCAACCTATGGCGGGTCGACGGCGATCACGTGTCGGTGTCCTGCGACGAGGTCACCACCGACGCTCACGTAGCGACGGTGCTGGCGGCGTTCGGCGTATCGACCGCCGAGCCGGTCTACGCGGGTATCGCGACCCGCACGTCGGAATTCCTGACCCATCCGGCGTTCGTCAAGTACCGCACCGAGACCGCGATGATGCGGTATCTGCGGGCCTTGGCCGACAAGGATCTTGCGTTGGACCGCAGCATGATTCCACTGGGCTCCTGCACGATGAAGCTCAACGCCGCGGCCGAGATGGAATCGATCACCTGGCCGGAATTTGCCCGGCAACACCCGTTCGCGCCGCCATCCGACAGCAAAGGCCTGCGTCGGCTGATCGCCGACCTGCAAACCTGGCTGGTGCAGATGACTGGCTACGACGCGGTCTCGCTGCAGCCCAATGCCGGATCGCAGGGCGAGTACGCCGGCCTGTTGGCCATTCACGGCTACCACGCCAGCCGCGGCGAACCGGAGCGCAATATCTGCCTGATCCCGTCCAGTGCGCACGGCACCAACGCGGCATCGGCCGCGCTGGCCGGCATGAAAGTCGTTGTAGTGGAGTGCCGTTCGAACGGTGATGTCGACCTCGACGATCTGCGCGCCAAGATCAGCGAGCACGCCGAGCGGCTGTCGACGCTGATGATCACCTACCCGTCGACGCACGGGGTGTTCGAGCAGGACATCGCCGAGATCTGCGCGGCCGTGCACGACGCCGGTGGTCAGGTGTACATCGACGGCGCCAACTTGAATGCGCTGGTCGGGCTGGCCCGACCCGGGAAGTTCGGCGGCGACGTCAGCCACCTGAACCTGCACAAGACGTTCTGCATCCCGCACGGCGGCGGCGGTCCCGGTGTCGGGCCCGTCGCGGCACGCTCACACCTGGCGCCGTTCCTGCCCGGCCATCCCTACGCCCCCGAATTGCCTGGCGGCCCAACGATTTCAGCCGCACCCTTCGGGTCAGCGTCCATCCTGCCGATCAGCTGGGCCTACATCCGGATGATGGGCGCACCCGGCCTGCGGGCCGCCTCACTGACCGCGATCGCTTCGGCCAACTACATCGCCCGTCGCCTCGACGAGTATTACCCGGTGCTCTACACCGGCGCGAACGGCATGGTCGCCCACGAATGCATCCTGGACCTGCGGCCGATCACCAAGTCGACCGGCGTCACCGTCGACGATGTGGCAAAACGGTTGGCGGATTACGGATTTCACGCCCCGACCATGAGCTTCCCGGTCTCGGGCACGC
>NZ_JBYCLD010000198.1:0-2582 GCF_057473725.1 Mycobacterium sp. TH-M11
ACGTGCATGAGCTGCTCGTCGAGGACCTGCACGTCGTCGAAGTCGTGGTGGGGGAGAACTTCACCTTCGGTAAGAAAGCGGCGGGGTCGGTGGACACGCTGCGCCGTGCCGGCGCACGGCTTGGGTTTGCGGTCGAGGCGATGTCGCTGGTGTCCGAGCATCACGACGCCGAAACGGTGACCTTCTCCTCGACTTATATCCGGTCCTGCGTCGACGCGGGCGACGTGGTCGCGGCCGCCGAAGCGCTGGGCCGTCCGCACCGGGTGGAAGGCGTGGTCGTGCGGGGTGATGGACGGGGGACCGAAATGGGTTTCCCCACCGCGAACGTCGCCCCGCCGATGCATTCGGCCATCCCGGCGGACGGTGTGTACGCGGCCTGGTTCACTGTTCTGGGCCACGGCCCAGCCGCCGGCAGCGTGGTGCCGGGTGAGCGCTACCAGGCTGCGGTGTCCGTGGGCACCAACCCGACCTTTTCCGGACGCACCCGCACGGTCGAGGCGTTTGTCCTCGACACGGCCGCCGACCTCTACGGGCAGCATGTGGCGCTGGACTTCGTCGCGCGGATCCGCGGCCAGGAGAAGTTCGGCTCGGTGAGCGACCTGGTCGAGGCGATGCACAACGACACCGAGCGGGCCCGCACGCTGCTCTCTATTGGCTGACCAGCCGGTTTCAGGTGCCGGCCTCGTCCGCTGTTAGACTTCCCGGCGATACGGGGCGCGCTGCAGTTCGCGGTGGCCGCTACCGGAGATGAATGTTCGCGGACCTATTGATGGAGATGTTTCGTGGCGCTTACCGCCGAGCAGAAAAAAGAGATCCTGGACTCCTACGGCCTGCACGCAACCGACACCGGTTCGCCCGAGGCGCAGGTCGCGATGCTGACCAAGCGGATCGCCGACCTGACCGAACACCTCAAGCAACACAAGCACGACCACCATTCGCGGCGCGGACTGCTGCTGCTGGTCGGTCGCCGCCGTCGGCTGCTCAAGTACGTCGCCCAGGTCGACGTGGCGCGTTACCGCTCGCTGATCGAGCGGCTCGGCCTGCGCCGCTGAGCCGGGGCCCGCGCCGTCGTCGGGCTTAAAGAAGCGCCAGGTCGGCGTGTAGAGTCATAAACGTTTTGGGCCTATCGGCCCGAACCAGGTGCGGTGTGCGCGATCCGCGCGCACCGTTCCAGCGAGGCAGGACAGGACTTCGAAGGAAGACAGGTCTGTGTCGCGCGGTCTTCGGTAGTGGCTGCCGAGCTCCCCGGATTCGGGGTGGTCGGCCGCTTCGATCGACGGCCGTCGCCGCATTCAGACCCCGCGTCATCCGGGTCGTTCTGGAACCCTGTGGGTTGTGCGTGCCTGCGCGAAATAGCTGAAAAAATCCAGAGAGGCTGCACGGACGCATATGTCTGTAGCTGAAATCGACGAAGGCGTGTTTGAAGCAACCGCCACCATTGACAACGGGAGCTTCGGCACCCGCACCATCCGTTTCGAGACCGGCCGGCTGGCCAAGCAGGCCGCCGGCTCCGTCGTCGCCTACCTCGACGACGACACCATGCTGATCTCGGCCACCACGGCCAGCAAGAACCCGAAGGACCACTTCGATTTCTTCCCGCTGACGATCGACGTCGAAGAGCGGATGTACGCCGCCGGACGCATCCCCGGTTCGTTCTTCCGCCGTGAGGGCCGCCCCTCCACCGACGCGATCCTGACCTGTCGGCTGATCGACCGCCCGCTGCGGCCGACCTTCGTCTCGGGTCTGCGCAACGAGATCCAGGTCGTCATCACCATCCTGAGCCTGGACCCCAAGGACCTCTACGACGTGCTGGCGATCAACGCCGCGTCGGCGTCCACCCAGATCTCGGGTCTGCCGTTCGCCGGCCCGGTCGGCGGTGTGCGTGTCGCACTGATCGAGGGCCAGTGGGTCGCGTTCCCGACCGTCGAGCAACTCGAGAACGCGGTGTTCGACATGGTCGTCGCGGGCCGCAAGACGGCCGACGATGTCGCGATCATGATGGTCGAGGCCGAGGCCACCGACAACGTCATCGACCTCGTCGCGGGCGGCGCAGGCGCGCCCACCGAGAGCGTCGTGGCGGAAGGCCTGGAAGCCGCCAAGCCGTTCATCGCCGCGCTGTGCACGGCCCAGCAGGAGTTGCACGACGCCGCCGGCAAGGAGACCGCCGAGTACCCGTTGTTCCCGGAATACCAGGACGACGTCTTCTACTCCGTGTCGTCGGTGGCCACCGACGAGCTCGCCAAGGCGCTCACCATCGCGGGCAAGGAAGAGCGCGACAGCCGCACCGACGAGATCAAGGTCGAGGTGCTCGATCGCCTCGCCGCGACCTACGAGGGTCGCGAGAAGGAAATCGGGGCGGCATTCCGGTCGCTGACCAAAAAGCTTGTGCGCCAGCGTATTCTGTCCGACCACTTCCGCATCGATGGCCGCGGCATTACCGACATCCGCGCGCTGTCGGCCGAGGTCGCGGTGATCCCACGGGCGCACGGCAGCGCGCTGTTCGAGCGTGGCGAGACCCAGATCATGGGCGTCACCACCCTCGACATGGTCAAGATGGCCCAGCAGATCGACTCGCTGGGGCC
>NZ_JBYCLD010000199.1:0-5511 GCF_057473725.1 Mycobacterium sp. TH-M11
AACTGGGACACCACCCTGTGGTGCATCAAGCCGTCGGCGGAGGCGAAGATCGTCGACAACATTGTCGCGATCGCCAGCATGCCGGCTGCACAGCTGGAGAAGTTCTACGGCAGCAAGGAAGCCGCGCAGATCCCGATGTACATGGGATATGCCTTCCGGGCGTTCAATACGCACGGCCGGGCGTTGTTCACCTTGGCGCACCGCGTGATGGCCGGCCAGAACGAGGACGACTACGTGCTGACCGACGGGGAGCGCGTCACCAGCACCGCGATCGGCTGGAACTTCGGCGACGGCCACTTCAGCAACGAGCAATTGGTCGCGGCGCTGCAGAAGCGCTGCCACTTCGAACCCGGCGAGGTACGGGTCGTGATGCTCGACGCCCAGCCGATCCACCGGCAGACCCAGCAATACCGGTTGGTCGACGCTGCCACCGGCGAATTCGAGCGCGGCTATGTCCGGGTGGCCGACATGGTGACCCGCCAGCCGTGGGCTGACGACGTCCCGGTGCACGTGCAGACGGCTACCGCCCGCCGAGCGTGAAACCGTTGCGAGAATTCAGCGATTTTTTCGCAACAGTTTCACGCTCGATGCACACGTTTACACGCCGCCGCGGACCTGCTTGGTCGCGGCGACCAGGTTGGCCAGCGATGCGGTCACCTCGTCGGGGTTGCGGGTCTTCAGGCCGCAGTCGGGGTTGACCCAAAGCCGCTCAGCAGGAATGGCTTTCAGGGCCGCGCGCAACGACTGGGCGATCTCGTCGGTGCTCGGCACCCGCGGCGAGTGGATGTCGTAGACACCCGGGCCGACGCTGTTGGAGAAGCCGGCCGCGTTGAGGTCGTCGAGCACCTCCATGTGCGAGCGGGCCGCCTCGATCGAGGTGACGTCGGCGTCCAGATCCGCGATCGCGCCGATCACCTCGCCGAACTCGGAGTAGCACAGGTGGGTGTGAATCTGCGTCGAGTCGGCCACACCCGATGTCGCCAGCCGGAACGCGCCCACCGCCCAGTCCAGGTAGGCCTGCTTCTCAGAGTCGCGCAGCGGCAACAGTTCCCGCAGCGCGGGCTCATCGACCTGGATCACCGCGATACCGGCCGCCTGCAAATCTACGGTCTCGTCGCGGATGGCCAAGGCCACCTGGTTGGCGGTGTCGGCCAATGGCTGGTCGTCACGCACGAACGACCACGCCAGAATCGTGACCGGGCCGGTGAGCATTCCCTTGACCGGCTTTTCGGTCAGCGACTGCGCATACTCGGCCCACTCCACCGTCATCGGGTGCCGGCGGGTGACGTCGCCGTAGAGAACCGGCGGACGCACGCAGCGGCTGCCGTAGGACTGCACCCACCCGAGCTTGGTGGCGAAGAAGCCATCCAGCTGCTCGGCGAAATACTGCACCATGTCGTTGCGCTCCGGCTCGCCGTGCACCAGCACGTCCAGGCCCAGCTTCTCCTGCAGCGTGATCACGTCCGCGATCTCGGCCCGCATCCGGCGGGTGTACTCGGCCTCGTCGATGTCTCCGGCGGCCAGGGCCGCGCGGGCCTTGCGGATCTCGACGGTCTGCGGGAAAGAGCCGATGGTGGTCGTCGGCAGCGGCGGTAGGTGCAGCCGATCCATCTGCGCCTCAAGCCGTTTCGCGGCGGGTCCGCGTTCGGTGCCGCCGGACTTGGCGATTCCCTCGATCCGCTCGCGCACCGTGCTGTTGTTCAGCCGTGGGTCGTTCTTGCGCGACGCAACCGCCGCGTTGGACTGGGCGATCTCGTCGGCCACCGCATCGCGGCCGTCCTTCAGCGCCTTGGCCAACGCGACAACCTCGTGCACCTTCTCGGCGCCGAACGCCAGCCAGCTGCGCAGCGCGTCGTCCAGGTCGGTCTCGGGCTCCAGCGAGTAGGGCACGTGCAGCGTCGAACACGACGTAGAAACCGCCACGGTAGCCGCGCTACCGAGCAGGCCGGCCAGCGTGCTCAGGGCCGCCTGCAGGTCGGTGCGCCAGATGTTGCGACCGTCGACAATGCCGGCCACCAACGTCTTGGCGCTCAACTCCGGCACCGCGAAGATTGCGGTGTCGGCGCCGTAGACCAAGTCGACACCGATCGCCTCGACGGGCGTGCGCGCCAGAGCGGGCAACGCGGCGCCCGGATCACCGAAATAGGTGGCGACGTGAATCGCGGGCCGGTGGTCCAGTGCTCCCAGCGTGTTGTAGACCTTCTCGGCCAGCGCGGGCGCGTCGGCGCAGATGTCGGTCACCAGCACCGGCTCGTCGATCTGGACCCACTGCGCGCCCTGGTCGGCGAGCCGGCCGAGCAGATCGCTGTACAGCGGAACCAGCTCGTCGAGCCGCTCGATCGGCGCGCCCGCGCCGTCGACCGCCTTGCTCAGCAGCAGGAACGTGAGCGGTCCGATGATGACCGGACGGGCCGCAATGCCTTGCTCCTGGGCCTCTTTGAGCTCCGAAAGCACCTTGTCCGGGTGCAGCGAGAACTCGGTGTTCGGCCCGATCTCCGGGACGATGTAGTGGTAGTTGGTGTCGAACCACTTGGTCATCTCCAACGGCGCAATGTCCTCAGTGCCGCGGGCTGCGGCGAAGTAGCGATCCAGGTCATCGGCGACGACCTCGACGCGCGAGGGCAGTGCGCCCAGCAGCGCCGCGGTGTCTAGCATCTGGTCGTAGTACGAGAAGGTGTTCACCGGCACCGAGTCCAGGCCCGCGTCGGCCAGCTGCGCCCAGGTGTCGCGGCGGATGGTAGCGGCGACCTTCTCCAGGTCGGCGCGGCTGGTTTTGCCCTTCCAGTAGCTCTCGGTGGCGCGCTTGAGTTCGCGCTTCGGGCCGATGCGCGGTGAGCCGGTGACGGTGACGGTAAATGGTGTTGCGGTCACGATGGTTTCGTCCTTCGATCGACGGGGTGGTCACCGCCAGCGGACGCACAACCGGTCCGGCGCAGCGCACACAGCCACTGCAACCGTTACGGCCAGACGCCCATTCCACGAGGCGGTGAGCCGCCAGGCGCGGCGCGCCCGGCACAGTCGGCAGGTCTTCGGACTCACAGGCGCGCACCGATTGGTGCTCCTACTGGCCGTCGCTTCCCGGTCTTGCGACCAGTGCTTGTGACGGGGGTCGTTCCTGCTTACCGCTGCGGGACAGTCCCGGACTTTCAACGGGTTCCCTCTTACGAAGCGCATCTAACATGCTTCGCTCGATGCCGACTTCGTCGTTCGTGACAGAGTCGGCAAACCAGCTGCGTAGAGCAGATTACCTGGTTACTAGCGCGTCGGGTATGGGCAGTTCACCGCTGTTAAAGTCGATGGTCCGTCGGATCGTGGAGTCCTCGTGCAGGGCTTGGGCGGCCACCAGCGCGACATCCGCACGCGAGACCGAACCTTTCGCGGCGTCCGCGCCGACGGCAATCCGCCCGGTCGCCGGGTCCAGCGTCAGGCTGCCGGGTCCGAGCACGGTCCAGTCCAGATCGCTGGAGCGAAGGTGGGCGTCGGCGGCGGATTTCGCCTCGGCGTAGGCGTAGAACGAATTATCCGGCGATACCCCGTGTTCAGGTCCCGCGCCGAAGTAGGACACCATCACGAACCGCCGCACGGCGGCCTGTCCGGCGGCGTCGATCACCCGGATCGCCGCGTCGCGATCGACGGCGTAGGTCCGGGCCGCATCGCCCCCTCCAGCGCCGGCGGCGAACACCACGGCGTCGTGGCCGGCCAGCAGATCCGCCAGTGCCGCGGTGTCCGAATGCTCGATATCTGCGACGACGGGGTGGGCGCCGGTGGCGGCGATGTCGTCGGCGTGATCGGGATTGCGGATGACCGACGTCACCTCATCTGCGCGGTCGCTGAGGATGCGGGCCAGCTGCAGCGCGACCTTGCCATGGCCGCCGATGATGACGATGCGGGACACGATCTCAACGCTACCGACCGGTAGGGCACCCCGGCGGCGACCCAACTAAGCAGTTGGTCAACAATCGGAACAAAACCTCAAGGCAGAAGGAGATGCGCCATGGCTGAAGCCGTCATTGTCGAGGCAGTTCGCTCACCGGTCGGGAAACGGAATGGCGGCCTTTCCGGCGTCCATGCCACCGACCTGTCCGCGCAGGTGCTCAACGGACTCGTCCAGAAGGCGGGCATCGACCCCGCGATCGTCGACGACGTGATCTGGGGCTGCGTCATGCAGGCCGGGGAGCAGGCACTCGACATCGCGCGCACCGCGGCGCTGACCGCCGGCTGGCCGGAAACCGTTCCGGGTGTCACCGTCGACCGGCAGTGCGGGTCCAGCCAGCAGTCGATCCACTTCGCCGCGGCGGGCGTGGTCGCCGGGCACTACGACGTCGTCGTCGCCGGCGGTGTGGAGTCGATGTCGCGGACCCCGATGGGCTCCTCGCTGGCCAACGGCGGACGGCCCTTCTCCCAGACGTTCCTGGACCGCTATCACGGCCAGATCCCGAACCAGGGCATCGGTGCAGAGATGATCGCCGAGCAGTGGGGCTTCGACCGGACCGCGGTCGACGAGTTCTCCCTCGGCTCGCACGAAAAGGCCGCGGCTGCACAAGATTCCGGTGCCTTCGATGACCAGATTGTCGCAATCAAGGACCAGGACGGCAATCCGGTGCTCAAGGACGAGGGCATTCGTCGCGGCACGCCGATCGAGAAGATGGCGCAGCTCAAGCCGGCCTTCAAGGAAGACGGCGTGATCCACGCCGGTAACTCCAGCCAGATCTCCGACGGTTCGGCCGCACTGCTGATCATGTCGGCCGAGAAGGCGAAAGAGTTGAAGCTCAACCCGATTGCCAAAGTGCACACCGCCGTCCTGGCCGGCGCCGACCCGGTGATCATGTTGACCGCGCCGATCCCCGCGACGCAAAAGGCGCTCAAGCGCTCGGGTCTGAAGTTGGAAGACATCGGCGTGTTCGAGGTCAACGAGGCGTTCGCGCCGGTACCGCTGGCGTGGTTGAAGGACATCGGTGCCGACGAGAAGAAACTCAACCCCAACGGCGGCGCGATCGCACTGGGCCACCCGCTCGGCGGATCCGGTGCCCGGATCATGACCACCATGCTGTACCACATGCGGGACAAGGGAATTCGCTACGGGCTGCAGACCATGTGCGAGGGTGGTGGCCAGGCCAACGCCACCATCGTGGAGCTGCTGTGACCGATGCTGCGGTGCTCACCGAGCGCCGTGACGACGTCCTCGTCATCACCATCAACCGGCCCGAGGCGCGCAACTGCGTCAACGGCGCGGTCAGTGTCGGGGTCGGTGACGCGCTCGAACAGGCGCAGCGCGACCCGCAGATCCGCGCGGTGGTGATCACCGGGGCGGGGGACAGGTCCTTTTGTGCCGGAGCCGATCTCAAGGCGATCGCGCGACGGGAGAACCTATATCACCCCGATCACGGCGAGTGGGGTTTCGCCGGCTACGTCCGCCACTTCATCGACAAGCCGACGATCGCCGCGGTCAACGGCACCGCGCTGGGTGGTGGGACCGAGCTGGCGCTGGCCAGCGACCTGGTGGTGGCCGAG
>NZ_JBYCLD010000200.1:0-15290 GCF_057473725.1 Mycobacterium sp. TH-M11
CCGCTGCCACTTCGGCGAGCCGCTGCTCATTGCGACCGGTGGCCAGTACGGCCATCCCCGCCGCGGCAAGCTTTGCCGCACAGCCGAATCCGATTCCGCCGGTCGCCCCGGTCACTATCGCTACCTGCATGTCATCCGTCCGTCGTTGTCAGGGCCGCCTGGATCTGGTGTTTGAGCACCTTGCCGGCGTCGTTGCGCGGCAGTGCATTCCAGATGACGACCTGTTCGGGTGCTTTGAAGACAGCGACGCCCTGTGCCTGCAGATAGGCGCGCAGGCTGTCGACATCGGGCCGGTGCTGTTCGTTGGGAACGACGACGGCGCAGGCCCGTTCGCCGGTGCGGGCGTCGGGGAGGCCGACGATGGCGATGTCCGCGACACCTGGATGGTTGACCAGAATATCCTCGATCTCTTTCGGCGCGATGTTTTCGCCGTTGCGGATGATGAGGTCTTTGGCCCGGCCGGTCACGACAAGGTAGTCGCCGTCGACCCAGCGGGCCAGATCACCGGTGCGGAAATAGCCTTGCGTGTCGAATGATCCGGCTTCGTCTGCACCGTGCAGATAGCCGACCAGCATCTGCGGGCCGCGGGCATGAATTTCACCGGCGTCGCCGCGCAGGGCGATCTGCGCGAAGCCGGGCCGTCCGTCGGTGTCTGCGGCGTGGTCGGGGTCCTCCGGCGCACCGACCGTGGTCACCGGCACTTCGGTCGACCCGTACACGCGGGTGACGACGGCGCGTTCGAAGTAGTCGGCGGCCTTGCGGATCAACGACGGCGCCACCGATGCACCGCCGCAGACGAATAGCGTCAGCTCCGGCAACCGGGTTCCGGCGCTCTCGGCTGCCGCCAGCAATTGCTCCAGGAACGGCGTCGCCCCGGCGATGTGCGTGCAACCTTCGGCTCGGATGAGCTCGACCGCGGTATCGGCGTCCCAGCGGTCCATCAGAACCGCTGAGGTGCCGAGCAGCAAAGGGCATTCGAACGCGTAGATGGAACCGCCGATGTGGGCGATCGGCGATGGCACCAGGAACCGGTCACCGGGCTGTATGCCCCAGTGGTCACGTAGCTGCATGATCAGCGCGTGCATCGAGTTGTGGCTGTGCAGAACGCCTTTGGGTCGGTCAGTGGTTCCCGAGGTGTAGAGGATCATGCGCACCGCATCGGGATCCAGCGCGGGCAGCTCGCCGGGGTGTGCCTCGGGTAGCGGCGAGCCCTCGCGGACCACGACAACCTCGGGCGGGTCCGCCAACTGAGCCGTCACCCGCGTTAGCATCGCCGCGTAATCGTGGCGACCGAACACCGACGGCACGAAGATCATCCGGGTGTCGGCGTCGTTGAGGATAAATTCCACTTCACGATCCCGCAGTGACGGCAGGATGGGGTTGACCACCATTCCGGCGAGCGTCGCCGCGAGATAGATCACCGCCGCCTCATGCCAATTGGGCAGCATCAACGACACCACGCTGCCGACCGGCATGCGCTCCAGCATCGCCGCGGCCAGTGCCGTCGCCTGCTGGTGCAGCGTCAGGAAGTCGATGCGGTGTTCGCCGTCGACCAGTGCCACGCGCCGCGGTGTCTGGCGCGCGGCGACGGCGAGGGCATCGGCCAACGTGTCACGCACCCACCAGCCGCGCGCATAGGCGTGCGCGGCCCGCTCGTCATCCCAGCGGACCGCGCGTCCACCGATCAGTTTGGTGTTCGACATCGCCGCATGTGAGATTAACCGCGGACTCGTCGCATCGTCATCGAGTGACGGAAACGCGATGCCGGATGCGTGTTGATGGTCAACTGGGCGACTTGGCCGTCCGAAGTCGCATAGGTGCGCCGTACTTCGAGTGCGGGGCTGCCGGCCTCGATGCTGAGTTGCTCGGCCAGCAGCGGCGAAATCAGCACCGCGGCGATCTCCTGACGGACCTCGACGATGCTCACGCCGAAAATGTCCTCGATCAGAGGAAATATCGGACCGCTGTGACGCGGCAGCAGCCTGCCCACCCCGGCGAATGCCCGGTTGATGTAGTACTCGGTTCGGCAGACTGGGAACTCCGCGCCGTCGATGCGGCGAAAGCCGTTGACAGCCAGCCACTCCTCGCTGACCGCCAAGCCTGTCCGGGCGGCCAGTTCATCATCGACTGTCGTCATGCCGGTGGACTCGATCGCGAATTGCGCACCGGTAGCGAAGGCCAACAGGTCGTTGATCGAGACGACATCTTGGACGTAGGCGTCCGAGGACGGCCGCGGCACCACGAGAGTTCCCGACCGCGGCCGCGACGCGACCAGGTTGTCATCCCGCAGTCGGCGCAGTGCTTCTCGGACGGTGTACCGGCTTACCGAAAAGCGTTCGCACAGTTGGTGTTCAGTGGGCAGCTGCGACCCGACCGGGTAGACGCCGTCGACGATCTCCTTGCGCAGCGCCCGGGCGACCTGCAGGTAACGGTGGTCGCCGGCGTCAGCCATCGCGGCCCCGTCGACGAAATGCCAGGACGCTGCCGTCGGCATCGGCGGACAGATACAGCGTGCCGTCTGGCCCGGCGGCAATGCCGGCGAACGGTCCTTGCGGTCCGGAAAACGGTGGCATTCCCTTCAGCGGCTTGGGAACCACCCCCGGTGCGGCGCCGAGCGGCAGCCCAGCGGCGACGGTGTGCCGGGTGCCGTCTTCGTCGACGGCGATCAGTGCTTTGGCGCCCGCGTCGACCACATACAGCCGCCGTCCGTCGACCAGAATGCCTTGCGGACAATCGAATCCGTCTGCCAGGGTTTGGGCACCGGAGTGGGTGAGCCGGACCACCCGGCCGGCGCCGGCCTCCGACACCAGCCAGCCGCCGTCGGGCGCGACGGCGACGCCGATCGGGTCGACCAACCCGGACGCGATCACCTCGACCCGCCCACCCCGGATCGCGACCACCCGTCCGGTCCCGAGCTCGGCGGCCGCTATAGTTCCGTCGGCGGCGATCGCCAGCCCGTAGAGCTGATCGAATCCGTCGGCTATAACCACACTTTCGCCGCGGCACGGCCAGTAGCGCGACACCTGACCGCCGGAGGTGGTGACCACGAATTCACCTGGACCGGACGGGACCAGTCCGCGCAGGAACCCGGGGTAACCCGGACTGAACAGCATTCCCACGGTGTGCAAGGTGTGGTCGGGTCGCATTACGTAGAAGTAGGTGCCGTCGGCGATATAGAGTTGTCCGTCGCTGCCCACAGCCAGATCCAGCGGCCAGTTCAACCCAGCGGCTAGCGTGACTTCGGTTGTTCCGTCGAGGATTTCGACGATCTCGCCGGTGAAGTTGGAGACAAACAATCGGTCACCGACAAACGTGCAATTGTCCAGTCCGGGGCTGAGATTGGCCAGCACCGTCTGCGCGCCGGTCCGTGGATCGATGCGCAACACCTGACCACTGTGTACCTGTGTCGAGACGATCTGGCCGCGCGAGTCGAATTTCACCGAGTCGGGTACGCCCAGCCCGGTGGCGACCGTTTCCGGCGCGCCGCCGTCGAGGCCGATACGCCAAATTTCATTGGCGCCCATCACCGGGAAGTACAGCAATCCGTCCGGCCCGACTTCCATCGCGTTGGGCGACGGCACGTTGTCCAGCAACACCCGCGGCTCCCCGCCGTCCAGGTCGAGTTCGAGAATCCTTCCGCCCTCGCGACATTCGTTGATAAACAGCCTGCCCTGATGCACGGCAATGCCGTTGGCCGAAGGGACATCGGCCCGCAGCACCCGGGTACGGCCATCGGTGCCGCGCACACTGACCCGGCCGTCCATCACCTCGGTGGCAAAGAGATCACCGCGCGGACCGAACGCCACGTCGTCGGGCGCAATGATGTCGCCGCCCCTGGCGCTGACGGTCTCCAGTCGACCGGTGCCGAGGTCGAGTGCGCTGATTTGGCTCCCGGTGACCTGGGCGATGTAGATCCTGCCGTCGGGGCCGGTGCGCAGCCCGTTGGCGCCGAACAGCCTGCTGGGCGCGGTAAGTCGCTCCAGCTGCCATCCTTTGGCGACGGCCGGTGACACTCCGGTGCCGGAGCGGTCTTCCTGCAACAACATCGACGATGACCTCCGGCCGGTGACGTTAGCAACCGAGTGTGGTCCAGACAAGAGTTAGAAGATGTCCGATCAGGGCCACTTGACGCTGAACTGTTCGCAGAGAATCATATTCTCAATTATGCGTATGGTGCTATTTTGTCCGGACAAAGGGTTCTGTATCAGTGGTCGATAACCCGCTCGGTCTGCGGGGTCGCGTGGTCGTGGTGGCCGGCGCGGCCGGTGGCGGCATCGGTACCACCGTCGCCCGCATGGTCGCCGAGGCCGGTGCCACGGTGATCGCGGTCAGCCGGGGCAAGGACAACCTCGACCACCACATCGCCCCGATGATCGACCGGGGGTTGTCTATCGTTCCCCTGGCCGCCGACGTCGCGACCGAGGACGGTGTGGCGGCGACCCTCGAACAGGCCCTCAACGCCGACGGTCAGTTGCACGGATTGGTCAACGTGGCGGGCGGAGCCGGCCCGCAGACCTGGATGCCGTCGACCCGGGTGACGCGCAGTGACTGGCGCGACCTGTTCACCGCGAACCTGGAGACCGCGTTCTTCATGAGCCAGGCAGTGGCCGCGGAGTTGAAGGCGCGTAACCGCCCCGGCTCGATCGTGTCGATCTCGTCGATCAGCGGGATGAACACCGCGCCGTTCCACATCGCCTACGGCACCGCCAAGGCGGCCATCGCGGCAATGACCCGCACCATGGCCGTCGAACTCGCCCTCGACGAGATTCGGGTGAACGCCGTTGCACCCGGGGTCACCGCTACCCCGGCCTCGCTCACCTACGTCGACGACGACGCCGATCGAGATCGCAAGGCGATTGCGATGGGCCGACGCGGCCGGCCAGAAGAAATCGCCGGCGCGATCCTGTTCCTGCTGTCCGACATGTCCAGCTACATCACCGGTCAGACCCTGTTGGTCGATGGCGGTCTAAACCTCAAATGGACCCACCTTGACGCCGACAACACCTCGCTCTTCCTCAAGGACGACTCCTTCCGAGAAGCGATAAGGAGACCGTGATGACCGACACCCAAGTCGAAGCGCCGGAACTACTTTCGGAGCCGGTGACCATAGGCGTCGAGGCGTATTTGTCTCAGGACTATGCTCGCGCCGAACGGGACAAGCTGTGGCGCAAGGTCTGGCAGCAGGTCGGGCGCGTCGAGGATCTGCCGAAGACCGGCAGCTTCCTGACCTATGACATCCTCGACGACTCCGTCGTCGTGGTCCGCACCGGCCCTGACTCGTTGAAGGCGCACCACAACGTCTGCGTACACCGTGGGCGTCGCCTGGTCGACGTGCCGGACGGCGCCAAAAATGCTTGCGGACAAAAGAAATCGTTTGTCTGCGGATTCCATGGCTGGACCTACGGCTTGGACGGCGACTGTACTCACATCCCGGAACGGCAGGACTGGCAGGACTCGCTGACGGCGGAGAACACCCACCTGGCGCCGGTGCGCGTGGACACCTGGGGCGGATGGATCTTCGTCAACCTGGATCCCGACTGTGAGCCGCTACGCGACTATCTCGAACCCGCCGCCACCATGCTCGACCCATTCGGGCTGCAGAACATGCGGGTGAAATGGCGTAAATGGCTCACTTTCCAATGTAATTGGAAGGTCGCGGTCGAGGCGTTCAACGAGACCTACCACGTCGCCACCACGCATCCGCAGTTCAACAAATTCGGCACGTTCCGCGGCTGGGCCAATGCGCAGGGCAAGCACAGCAACATCGGTTACGACGCGCCGAAAGACCTGTCCGAGACCAAGTCCAAGATTCGCCTCGGCACCGGTGACCCCCGCATCTCGACCGCGGAAATGCAGATATACACGCTCGAAGAGACCAACGCGACTACCACCACAACGCTGGTGGAGGCCGCGAAGCGGCTTGCCGACGAACTGCCCGAAGGCACCCCGCCCGACCAGGTGCTCAGTCATTGGCTGGCCGCGGCCCGCAGTGACGATGCCGCCCGCGGCGTGATGTGGCCGACCATCGATCCCGAACACCTGGCAAAGAGCGGCACTGCCTGGCAGATTTTCCCCAATTTTCAGATAGGGCAGGGACTTACGACTGCGCTGTGTTACAGCGCCCGGCCCAACGGCTACGATCCGAACAGCTGCATCTTCGAAGCCTCGTGCTACGAGCTCTACCCTGAAGGGCAAGAGCCGCAAACCGAGTGGGAATACCTCGTGGCCGACGATCCCGGCTGGCGCACGGTCTTCCCGCAGGACTTCTCGAACATGGCTGCCGTACAGCAAGGAATGAAATCGCTTGGCTTCAAAAGAACCAAGCCCAACCCCTATATGGAACGCAGCACCGTCAACCTGCATACGCAATTGTCGAAGTACATGGGGACCGGCGCGCCGCGAGCTGTAGGAGAGCAGTGACGATTTCGGAAGCCGAGGCCGAACAGCACGGAGTTCAAATCACGACGTGCGCCCGCACCGATACGCCGACCGATGTCGACATCCCCGCCCTGCGGAAGAAGTACGCCGCCGAGCGAGCCAAGCGGCTGCGCCCCGAGGGCAGCAAGCAGTACATCGAACTCTCCGACGACTTCGCCGGCTACTACGAGGTCGACCCGTACACGCCGCGCGTGGAGCGGGCACCGCTGGACATCGATACCGACGTTGTGGTGCTCGGTGGCGGTTTCGGCGGACTGCTGTCGGCGGTGAACCTGAAAAAGGCCGGCGTGGAGGATGTTCGCATCATGGAGGTCGGCGGCGATTTCGGCGGTGTCTGGTACTGGAACCGCTATCCGGGAATCCAGTGCGACAACGAGTCGTACTGCTACATCCCGATGCTCGAAGAACTCGATTTCATGCCGAGCAAGAAGTTCGCCGGTGGAGCCGAGATCTGGGAGCATTGCCGCAACATCGGCAAGCGCTTCGATCTATACGACAAGGCGATACTGTCCACCCAGGTGCGAACCCTCAAGTGGGATGAAAAGATTCAGCGCTGGAAGATAGCCACCGACCGCGGCGACGACATACGTGCCCGCTTCGTGGTGATGGCATCGGGCCCGTTTCATCGACCGAAGCTTCCCGGTGTCCCGGGAATACAGGATTTCACCGGACATGCGTTCCATTCGTCGCGGTGGGACTACGCCTACACCGGCGGGGATGTCAGCGGCGGCATGGACAAGCTCGCCGACAAGAAGGTCGCGATTATCGGAACCGGTGCCACGGCAATTCAAGTCACGCCATACCTGGCCAAGGACGCACAGCATCTCTACGTGTTCCAGCGCACCCCGTCGTCGGTCGACGCGCGGCACAACGCGCCCACCGATCCAGGATGGGTCAGGACCCTCAAGCCGGGCTGGCAGCGGGAGCGGCAGCGCAACTTCCACCAATGGACATTCGAGGGCATGGCACTGGGACAGCCGGACCTGGTCTGCGACTTCTGGACCGAGTTGGGTCGCAACACCGCCGCCCGCGTGCTCGAGCTGGACGATCCCGCCGCGCTGACGCCCGAGCAGTTCATGGCCATCCGTGAGGAGGAGGACTACAAGATCATGGAGCGGCTGCGGAACCGCATCGCCGACATCGTCGACGACAAGGAGACCGCTGAGGCGCTCAAACCGTACTACCGCTTCCTGTGCAAGCGACCGCTGTCCAACGACGAGTACCTTCCGGCCTTCAACCGGCCCAACGTCACGCTGGTGGACGTATCGGAGGGTAAAGGCGTGGAGCGCATCACCTCGACCGGGGTAGTGGCCAACGGTCAGGAGTACGAGGTCGATTGCATCATCTACGCGAGCGGCTTCGAGATCACGACCGAGCTCAGCCGCCGCTACTCGATCGACGCCATCGAGGGACGTGACGGGCGGTCGCTGTACGAGCACTGGGCCCACGGTTACCGCACGTTGCACGGCTTGACCACGTGCGGTTTCCCGAACCAGTTCTTCACCGGGTTCACCCAGGTCGGCATCTCCGCCAACATCGCTGCCAACTACGAGTTGCAGGGCGAGCACATCGCCTATGTCATCGCCGAGACTCTGAAACGGGGTGCCACCACGGTGGAACCCAGCGAAGAAGCGCAGAAGCAGTGGTGCGCAACGATACGAGAAACCGCAGTCGACAATTCGGCCTTCGACGCCCAGTGCACGCCCGGCTATTACAACAACGAAGGCGGTGGCGGCGGCGAGGGAATCCGGTCGCACCTAGGTGAACCTTATGGTCCAGGTTTCTACGCCTTCGAAGAATTGTTGCGGGTGTGGCGCGACAAGGGCGATCTGGAAGGCCTGGTGGTCGGCACTTGAACGAAAACCTGGCCCGGCATATGCGGTTCGACGACCGCGTAGCCGTAGTGACTGGAGCCGGCCGCGGTTTGGGTCGCGCCTACGCTGAGTTGCTCGCCGCCCGCGGGGCGAAGGTGGTCGTCAACGATGTCGGCGGAGCCCTCGACGGCAGCGGGACAGACGCGGCACCCGCCGAGCTAGTGGTCCGCGAAATCACCGCTGCCGGAGGCGAGGCGGTCGCATGTCGTCATTCGGTTGCGACCCGTGAAGGTGGGGAGGCGATCATCGCGACCGCCCTCGAGTCTTACGCGAAAATCGACATCCTGATTCACAACGCGGGCAACGTCCGTCGCGGCTCGCTGAAGGAGATGAGTTACGAAGACTTCGACGCTGTGCTCGACGTGCATCTGCGCGGCGCATTCAACGTCGTTCGGCCGGCGTTTCCGCTCATGTGTGACGCGGGCTACGGCCGCATAGTGCTGACGTCATCGATCGGCGGTCTGTACGGCAACCACAACGTGGCCAATTACGCGGCCGCCAAGGCCGGCGTGATCGGGTTGTCGAATGTCGCTGCCCTCGAGGGGGCCGCCGACGGTGTGCGCTGCAACGTGATCGTCCCAGCCGCGGTGACGCGTATGGCGGAAGGAATCGACACCTCTTCCTATCCATCGATGGGCGTGGATCTCGTTGCGCCCGTAGTGGGTTGGCTGGCACATGAATCCTGCTCGGTGACCGGTGAGTCGTTTATCGCCCTCGCGGGTAGAGTCGCTCGGGCTGTGATCGCAGAGAGCCAGGGAGTGTGCCGAACTTCGTGGACGGTCGAGGACATCGGTAACCATCTCGATGCCATCAGAAGCATGGATGCGCCGGTCGTCTTTCCGGTGGTCCCCGATGGGCACAACGAGCACATCCGGTACAGCTTCGACATGGCTCACGCCGCGAACGAGCGAGGGGCTCTTCGTGGCTAGCCGAACAGGCCCGATGGCCGGTGTGCGGGTAATCGATCTCACTGCGATGGTGATGGGACCGTATTGCACGCAAATCATGGCCGACATGGGTGCCGATGTCATCAAAGTCGAACCGCCCCAAGGAGATAACACCCGTTACATCTCGGTCGGTCCAGTGCCGGGCATGAGCGGTGTCTTCGTCAATGTGAACCGCGGTAAGCGCAGCGTCGTCCTGGACCTGCAGACCGACGCGGGGACACATGCGTTGAGGGCTTTGATCGAGTCCGCTGATGTCTTCATCCACTCGATGCGCGCCAAGGCAATTGCCAAACTCGGTTTTGGCTACAGCGACGTTGCGGCGATCAACCCTGCAGTGGTCTACACCAACTGCTACGGGTACGGCCGGCGCGGGCCGGATCACGACCGCCCCGCCTACGACGACACTATTCAAGCCGAATGCGGTCTGCCGTCGGTGCAGGAGCAGCTAACCGGTCAGGCCGATTACGTCGGAACCATCATGGCGGACAAGGTCGCGGGGCTGACAGCGCTCTACGCAACGATGATGGCGTTGTTCCATCGCGAGCGTACGGGTTACGGGCAAGAAGTCGAGGTCGCCATGTTCGAGACGATGGCCTCGTTCGTTCTGGTCGAACACGCTAACGGCGCGCTGTTCAGTCCGCCCCTGGGACCGGCGATCTATCCGCGAACTGTGGCGCCCAACCGCCGGCCGTACCGCACCAGCGACGGCTACATCGCGGCGCTGATCTACAACGACAAGCACTGGAACGCTTTCACGAAGGCCGTGCAACCGCCGTGGGCCGATGAGCGATTTTTCACATTGGAGCAGCGCGCCCGGGAAATCGACACGGTCTATGGCTTGCTTGCCGAGACGATGAAGGAGCGGTCGACTGCCGAGTGGCTGACGCTGCTGCGCGAACTCGAAATACCGGCCGCGCCGTTGAATACACCCGGCTCGCTGTTCGACGACCCCCACCTGAATGCCGTCGGGTTGTTCGAGACGGTGGAGACACCACATGGACCGGTGCGCTTCCCCGGGGTGCCGACGTGGTTCTCGCGAACACCGGGGCGCGTCGCTGGTCCGGCGCCGGAGCTCGGTGCCGATACCGCCGCAGTCCTCAGCGAGCTCGGCCTGGCTCTCGACATGAATCCGACGTCCGGTTCGGGATAGCAAGTACCCAACGAAAATGGTTGCGAGAGAAGGAGTTTGCCGCGTGGGTGTCCCTGTCTACAAACGTATCCTGGACCTCTTTGAGGTCGAGGGGGTGAACACGCTGTTCGGAATCCCGGACCCGAACTTCGTGCACATGTTCGCCGAGGCCGACGCGCGCGGCTGGTCAGTCGTCGCACCGCACCACGAACTGAGCGCAGGATTCATGGCCGAGGCAGTGTCCCGGATGACGGGCAAGCCGGGCCTGTGCATCGGTACCCTCGGCCCCGGCATGGCCAACATCGCCGGAGCGATACAGTGCGCCCTCGTAGAGAACTCGCCGGTGATCTTTCTCGGCGGCCAGCGCGCCCGCGTCACCGAGCGCCGGGTGCGACGCGGACGTATCCAATTCGTCCGCCAGGAACCGCTTTTCGCGGCTTCGGTCAAATACAGCGCATCCATCGAGTACGCCGACCAAACAGACGAGATCATCCACGAGGCGATCCGGCGGGCCATGTCTGGCACGCCCGGTCCGGCCTACATCGAGTACCCGTCGCACGTCATCCTCTCCGAGCTCGACGTAGCGGATCCCTTGCCGCCCCATCGGTACCGGCTGGTGAACCAGACCGCGGGTGAGCGCGAGGTGTCCGAAGCGGCCGAGCTGATCCGTGCGGCAGAGAGCCCAATCCTGTTGGTGGGGCATGCGGTTCACACTTCGCGCACAGGTGCGGCGGTCAAACAGCTGGCCGACCTCATGCAGTGCCCGGTCATCCAAACCTCCGGCGGCACGTCTTTCATCGACGGTCTCGAGGATCGCACCTTCGCCTACGGATTCTCCCCGGCGGCCGTGGAGGCAGTGGCGAAGTCGGACCTGTGCGTTGCCCTCGGCACGGAACTCGGCGAGCCGAGCCACTACGGCAAGACCCGGCACTGGGCCGAAAACGATGCCAAGCGCAAATGGGTTCTGGTCGAACAGGATCCGGTGGCCATCGGCGTCAACCGCCCCATCGACGTGCCGCTGGTCGGTGATCTACGCGGGGTGGTACCTCAGCTCGTGGCAGCGCTGCGTGACAATCCGAGAAAGGCATCGGACGACCTCGACCGCTGGATCTCCGACGACGCTGCGGAGTTGGCGCAACTCGCCGAGAACGCGCCGACGGGCCGGACACCGGTACATCCCGCGCGGTTCGTCGTCGAGGCCACCAAGGCATTCCCGAAGGACGGCATCATGGTCCGCGACGGTGGTGCGACCGTCATTTTCCAGTGGACGTACTCGCAGGCCAAGCCCCATGACGTGATCTGGAATCAGAACTTCGGGCATCTTGGTACCGGCCTCCCGTACGCGGTCGGAGCATCAGTCGCCGACGGCGCCAAGCGGCCGGTGATGCTATTGACCAGCGACTCGGCGTTTCTCTTCCATGTCGCGGAACTGGAAACCGCTGCGCGCTTGTCACTTCCGCTGGTATGCGTAGTGGGTGTCGACCACCAATGGGGCCTGGAGGTGGGCGTCTACAAGCGCACCTTCCCCCAGCCGTCGTCGCAACCCGGCGTGCATTGGAGCAAGGACGTCCGCCTCGACAAGGTCGCCGAAGGCTTCGGCTGCCACGGTGAGTACGTCGAGAAGGAGGACGAGATCGGTCCGGCAATCCGGCGGGCCTACGCGAGCGGCAAGACCGCCGTCGTCCACGTGTGCATCGACCCGAAAGCCAACTCCGAGGAGATGCCCAAATACAAAGAATTCCGCACCTGGTACGCCGAAGGCACTCAGTAAGGACACCTGGTCAGTAAGGATGATCTGATGCGCGACTATCTGAAGTTTTATATCGACGGGCAGTGGGTCGACCCGGTACGCACGAACCCCTTTGACGTGGAAAACCCGGCGACTGAACAGGTTTCCGGGAAAATCTCGCTCGGATCGGCGGCCGATGTGGACGTGGCGGTCGATGCTGCCCGACGCGCTTTCCACGACTGGTCACAGAGCACGCGCGAACAGCGGCTGGATCTGCTGCAGGCCATCCTCGCCGAATACCAGAAGCGTTCCGACGATCTGGCCGAGGCGGTCACCGAGGAAATCGGCGCTCCGGCTTCGCTGGCTGCCGGGCCGCAGGTGTACCTCGGGATCGCACACCTGGACACGGCCATCGAGGTGCTGAAGAATTTCCCGTTCGAAGAACACAAAGGGGAAAGCCTGATCGTCAAGGAGCCCATTGGTGTGTGCGGGTTGATCACCCCCTGGAACTGGCCGATCAATCAGGTCGCGGTCAAGGTCTACCCGGCGCTGGCGACCGGCTGCACCGTCATCCTGAAACCCTCTGAGGTGGCTCCGTATTCGCCCTACATCTTTGCTGAGATCCTGGATGCCGCTGGTGTGCCGGCTGGGGTGTTCAACTTGGTCAACGGCGACGGCGCGGGTGTCGGCGTGGCCTTGGCGAGCCATCCCGACGTCGACATGGTGTCCTTCACCGGTTCCACCCGGGCCGGCGTCGAGGTGGCCAAGCTTGCCGCCCCGACGGTGAAGCGGGTGACCCAAGAACTCGGCGGGAAGAGCCCCAACATCGTCCTTGACGACAGCGGCTTCGCCGAGTCCGTCAGCGCCGGCGTGGCCAACATGATGCCGAACTCCGGGCAGAGCTGTAACGCGCCGACTCGCATGCTGGTCCCGAAGTCCCGTATGGCCGAAGCGATCTCGATAGCGCGAGGAGCGGCCGAGCAGGTCACTGTCGGCCACCCTGACGCAGGGACGACCATTGGGCCGGTCGCCTCCAAGGCGCAGTACGACAAGGTTCAGCGGCTGCTGCAGAAGGGTGTCGACGAGGGAGCGACCGTAGTTGTGGGTGGCCCCGGCCGGCCGGCCGGTCTGGACCGCGGTTACTACGTCAAACCAACCGTCTTTGCTGATGTCACCAACGACATGACGATTGCACGCGAAGAGATATTCGGGCCGGTGCTGTGCATTCTCGGCTACGACGACATCGACGATGCCGTTTCCATCGCCAACGACACCGAGTACGGACTCGCCGGATTTGTGTCCGGAGCCGACCTCGACATGGCGCGTGCGATTGCCCGTCGGATCCGGGCAGGATGGGTGACGATCAATCACGCATTCGACTTGAATGCGCCATTCGGCGGCTATAAGCGCAGCGGCAATGGTCGAGAATGGAGTGAGTTCGGGTTTCATGAGTATCTGGAAGTCAAGAGCATCTTGGGTTATGCGCCGGAGGCGACGACGCACTAGTTTGCGTGGTTCGCAACGATTGAGAACGCTTTGATGGCAACGCTTTTGGCTCAGCTGATGAGTACGAGCAACATCAACAGCAGGCCGGGCAGGTATTGCTGCTGCGCGATTGGCCGGCACTCCACGCAACCGGGAGTGCCACACGGGAGGTTGTCATGAAATGTCGTGCCGCAGTGATTCGCGGGGTCGGCGAGGATTGGGAGATCCGCGAGATCGTCCTTGATCCCCCGCGCACCGGCGAGGTCTTGGTGCGGATGGCCGTTGCCGGAATCTGCCACTCCGATGACCATCTGTACACCGGTGACGTAGTGCCGACCCCCGAGGTGCTGGCCGCTAGCGGGCAGCAGGCACCGGATTGGTTTCCGCTCCTCGGTGGTCACGAGGGCGCCGGAGTCGTCGCAGAAGTCGGGCCGGGGGTGACAGCTGTGCAACCGGGCGACCACGTGGCGCTGTCGTTCATCCCGGCGTGCGGCCACTGCCGGTTCTGCGTCAACGGCCAAAGCTACATTTGTGACATCGGCGCGAGTCTCTTCGTCCGAGAGATGCCGACCGACGGCACATGCCGACGGCATCTCGGCGACGAAAACCTCTTGGCCTATGGGCAACTCGGCACTTTCGCCGAATACGCGGTGCTGTCGGAGAAGTCCGTCATCAAGATCGACGAAGCGATTCCGTTCCATGCGGCGTCGTTGGTGTCTTGCGGGGTCAGTACCGGTTGGGGCTCGGCGACGGTGTCGGCAGAGACCGAGCCGGGCGACACCGTGGTCGTCGTCGGTGCCGGTGGCGTCGGGATGAATGCCGTGCAAGGAGCTCGTGCCGTCGGCGCCAGATATGTCGTCGCGGTCGACCCGGTCGAATCCAAGCGGGATTCGGCTAAATTCTTCGGTGCCACACATAGCGCCGCGTCAGCGACCGAAGCGTTGCCTCTGGTCGCAGACATCACGGCCGGCCTCATGGCCGACCGGGTCATCCTCAGTCCCGGCGTTGTGCACGTGGACTTGATTCCACTGGCGATGGCGTTGCTTCGCAAGGGGGGCGTGTGCGTGCTCACCGGGATAACGCCTTTCACCGAGCCGCCAGTTCCGATGGTCTTGCAGGAAATGACACTTTCGGCGAAGCAGCTCAGGGGAGCGCTTTATGGCGGGATGAATCCGCGCACGAGCGTACCGATGTTGCTGTCGCTATATCAGGCTGGCGCCTTGAAACTCGACGAATTGGTCACCCGGCACTACCGGCTCGACCAGATCAACGAGGCGTTTGTAGATCTGCGTGAAGGGCGCAACATCCGAGGAGTCATCGACTTCGGCGGCTAGCACCTAATCATGCGCCACAGGTCTGCACGGTCCACCGAGCGCTTATCCACACACCCGACGCGACGACGGCCAGGAAGTTCACGAAGTAGAAGTCGCCTCAGTGGAAACCATGGCATCGTACTCGTTGGTCGGGCATGCCAACGGTGCCATGTTCGACCCCGGCGCTGGGGCCCGCGATCTACCCGCGGACAGTGGACGACGAGCATTGGCTGACGGACTCGGCGTCACTCGCGGTTGAACGGCCAGTTGCTGGCGCAGCCGCTCGCCGGGCACTACTGGCAGATGCGGGCGAGAAAAAGAATTGCGGCTGTTACTCCCGTCGTCACAACTCTGGCTGTCGCCCTGTCCAACCTG
>NZ_JBYCLD010000201.1:0-4836 GCF_057473725.1 Mycobacterium sp. TH-M11
ACGACGAGCATTGGCTGACGGACTCGGCGTCACTCGCGGTTGAACGGCCAGTTGCTGGCGCAGCCGCTCGCCGGGCACTACTGGCAGATGCGGGCGGGAAAAGGATTGCGGCTGTTACTCCCGTCGTCACAACTCTGGCTGTCGCCCTGTCCAACCTGCCCACTACCTTTTGTCGAAGTTGTACCGGACGTATCCGGCCGCGAGAATCACGAAAACCACGGATCCCAGCGCCAACCCCGCAAGGATGCTTTTCGTCGCCGCTACCAGCAGTGCGACGCCAGCCAGCGGGACGATCAGCCAATACAGCCATTTGTAGAACGTGCCCTTGTTGGGGTCGACGAAGCTCCCGGTGCCGACGGTGATTAGCAGCGCGATCGCCACGTAGGAGTCGTTGACGGGATGCGACGATGCTGCGCTCATCGAAGAAATCATGGAGCCCTTTCGCTGCCGCGTGGATCCCTTCCCGAGATCTCATGGCCGACGGCCTTGCCCACCTCATCACCGGCCAGACCGCCTGCTATTGCGCCGACTGCCGCGCCAGCAGCAGTACCGATGCCAGGAACGACGCTGCCGATCGGCGCCCCCGTGGCGGCGCCTCGCTCAGCGCCGACCACGGCCCCGCAAACCCGCCTGCGATGCTGCCCGCCGTGGCCGGCATCGCTCGTCGGCATCAGCCTGGCTGTATTTCGCGGCAGCGTCTGCGTGGTTCTGGCTATGAGTCCGCGATTGCTGATGATGTGCGGTTGTCTGGGTTTCCCACCGAGAGAGACGCCCGGCCAAGGCCGAGGTCGTCGCGCACGGCTCGGCGTAGCGCGGAGTTGGCGCGCGGCAGCATATTTCGCGGGCCCACCGCGCCGTGTCTCCCGCGGGGCGGGCCGCCCCGCACCTAAACTGACGCCTGCACCAAGCAGGGAGGAGTAACCGAGTATCGGCGCCAAAAAAGCCGTCGACCAGGAAACTGGCCGACGCGCTGGAGAGGTGAACATGGAACCGGCCGGGGCTTATCCCGTGCCGGTTCATTCTGCTCGGAAGCCACGGTGGGTTGCCCCGCCGCAGGCAAGCCGCCCCACTCGCAGGCCCGGCAACGACGGCGACGAACGGCGTCCGGGGATTCGCGCGCTGGATGGCCTGCGGGCAGTGGCGGTCGGTCTGGTGCTCGCCGATCACGGCGGCATTCCCGGTATGTCCGGCGGATTCCTGGGCGTCGACGTGTTCTTCGTGCTCAGCGGTTTCCTGATCACCTCGTTGTTGCTGGACGAAATGGGTCGCACCGGCCGGATCGACGTGGCCAACTTCTGGATCCGCCGCGCCCGCCGGCTGCTGCCCGCGCTGGTCTTGATGGTGCTGACCGTCGCCGTCGGCCGCCAGTTCTTCGCCCCCGAGGCGGTTGCCAGCCTGCGCAACGACGCTGTCGCCGCATTCTTCTGGGTGGCGAACTGGATGTTCGTCGCCGATAAGACCGGCTACTTCGCCCAGGGCACCCCGGCGTCGCCCCTGCAGCACGCCTGGTCGCTCGGCGTGGAGGAGCAGTACTACATCGTCTGGCCGCTGGTGCTGGTCGCGGTCGCCGTGGGGCTGGCGGCCCGCGCGCGTCGCCGCGAGGCCAGCGCCTCCGTCGGCGCCGTCCGGCTGACGGTGTTCGTGCTGGCCACCCTCGGAGCGCTGGGGTCCGCCGCGACCGCCATCCTGCTGGCATCCAACGCCACCCGCGACCGGGTCTACTTCGGCACCGACACCCGCGCACAGGCATTGCTGGTGGGGGCGGCGGCCTCCGCGCTGCTGGTCAGCGACTGGCCCGCGCTGAACCGTGGCTGGTCGTTGACCCGCTCCCGAACCGGCAAGTGGATCGCCCGGTCGCTGCCGGTGCTCGGCCTGGCGCTGCTCGGGGTGGCCGTGCACGTCGCCACCGGCAGCGCCCGCGAGTTCCGCGCCGGCCTGCTGATCGCGGTCGCCGTCGCGGCGGTGCTGGTGATCGCACCGGTGGCCCTCGAACAGCGCGGACCCGTTGCCGCTGTGCTGGGCTGGGGTCCGCTGGCCTGGCTCGGCCGCATCTCCTACGGCGTCTACCTGTGGCACTGGCCGATCTTTCTGTTGCTCAACGGTCAGCGGACCGGGTGGCACGGGCTGTCGCTGTTCGCCCTCCGCTGCGCCGCCACGCTGGCGGTCGCGGTGGTGTCGTGGTGGGCGATCGAGCAGCCGGTCCGAAAGTGGCGCCCGGTGCGGGTGCCGCTGCTGCCGCTGGCCGGCGCCACCGCCGCGACGGCCGCGGCCGTGACGCTGCTGGTGGTCCCGGTGGTGCCGAAGCACGGCGTCAGCGCCCTGGACGCCAGCCTGCCGCCCGGTGTCTCGCCGGTCGCCGTGGTGTCGCCGTCGACGCCGGACGGAGTGCGGCCCGCCCGGTCGCGCACCAAGCGAGACCCCCGGCGTCCGTTCACCGTGTCGGTGTTCGGCGACTCGATCGGCTGGACGATGATGCACTTCCTGCCGCCGACACCGGGGTTCCAGTTCCTCGACCACACCGTGGTCGGCTGCAGCCTGGTGCGCGGCGGGCCGTACAGCTACCTCGGCCAGACGCTGGACCAGAAGAGCGAATGCGAAGCATGGCCGGGCCGTTGGACATCGCAGATCGCCGCCGACCAACCCGACGCTGTGCTATTGGTCATCGGCCGCTGGGAGACGGTCAACCGGGTCAACGAGGGACGGTGGACCCACATCGGGGATCCCGCGTTCGACTCCTACATCAGCGCCGAGTTGCGGCGCGCAATCGACATCCTCAGCTTCAGCGGTGCGCCGCTGACCGTCGCAAACCTGCCCTACAGCAGGCGCGCCGAACGGCCGGACGGCAGCCTGTATCCCGAGGATCAGCCCCAACGGGTGGACGAATGGAACACCATGCTGGGCAAAACCATTGGCAATCGCCCGGACGTTCGCATCCTCGATCTCAGAAAGAAGCTGTGTCCGGCCGGAACCTACACCGCTGACGTCGACGGTATCCATGTCCGTAGTGACGGCGTCCACCTGACCGAGGAGGGCGTGCAGTGGTTGACGCCGTGGCTCGAGCAGTCGCTGAAGCAACCGCACTGACCCGTCAGCCCGCATCAGCATCGAGGACCCGAACGCCGGCGAGCCCTGACCTCATCCGGCCTGCTGCGGAAGCAGAACGATCTTGCCGTGGGTATGGCGTTGCTCGAGTTCGGTGTAGGCGTCCACGACGCGGTCCAACGGGTAGGTCTTGGCGACGTCGAAGTCCACTGCGCCCGACGCAACCAGGTCGGCAATCTGTTGCAGGACCGCCGTTGTCGACGCTTCGGCACTGCCTTCGGCCTTTGCGCCGACCTCGGCGGCCTTGGCGAACGAGATGATCGTGTTGATCCGCTGCACCGGCACGCCCAGGTCGACGGCCAGCTGCACGTAGTCCGGACCGAACAGGTCAATGAACGCGTCGACACCGTCCGGCGCGGCGCGTCGCAGACGGTCGGCCAATCCGTCGCCGTACTCGACCGGTTCGACGCCGTGCTCGCGCAGCCACCGCGCGTTGCCCGCCGACGCAATGCCCAGCACCCGCACGCCGCGCAATGCCAGCAACTGCACCACCAGGCTGCCGACGCCGCCGGCGGCCGCCGACACCGCCACCGTCTCGCCCTGCTGCGGTGCCACCGCGTTGACCGCGGCGTACGCGGTGGCGCCCACGACATACAGCGAACCCGCTACCTCCCAACTCAATTGGGCCGGCTTGTGAATCAGCTGGTCGATCGGGACGGTCGTATGGGTGGCGTGGCTGGATCGCTGGAAGCTGAACCCGAGTACCTCGTCGCCGACGGCGAAATCGTCGACACCGTCGCCTACTTCGAGCACGACGCCGGCCAGATCACTGCCTTCGCCGGATGGGAACGTGGCCGGGAATTGCTCGTGCAGGGCGCCGGAACGGATACCCGCTTCGCCTGGGTTGATGCCGGCGGCCCGAACCTCGACGAGCACCTCGCCGGGGGCCGGGACCGGCCTGTCGATATCGGTGACGTACAGGACGTCAGGGCCGCCGTAACCATCGAACCGGACCGCTCGTGTTCGTGTCTTTGCCATGCAGGCGCCAACATCGGTCCCGCGCGGAACTATTCCGGCGTCGGCAAACCCGCTCCTAGGCCACCACGTTGATCGGGTCGCCGATGTGGACGGTGTCGAAATACCACGCGGCGTTGTCCGGGCTGAGGTTGATGCAGCCGTGGCTGACGTTCGCGTAGCCCTGCGAGTCCACCGACCACGGGGCCGAGTGCACGTACACGCCGCTCCAGGTGACCCGGACGGCGTATTGGGCGGTGATCTTGTACCCCTCGGACGACTCGAGTGGAATGCCGATGGTCCTCGAATCCATCACGACCGTGCGCTCTTTGGACAGCGCGGAGAAATCTCCGATCGGTGTCGGACGGCTGGGCTTGCCCAGCGACGCCGGCATCCTGCGCAACACTTCGCCGTTCTGCGTGACCGTGAAAGTGTGCGCGGAAATGCTGGCGGTGCCGACCACCTCGTCGCCGGTCTCGAAACCGGTGGACAGCGCGTGCACGTGGACACCGACATGGCTGTGCGCCGGCCAGTAGCCGTTCGGCTTCCACTCGACCACGTTTGGCTGCGGCCAGTCGAAGCTGCCGGTGATGTGGTTGGGCGCACTGACTTCGATGGCGCGCTCGGCCGCGGCACGGTCGGCCACCGGGTTGGTGAAGGTGACGATCACCGGGTGGGCCACTCCGACCACGGCACCGGTGGCCGGCTGGATCGATGCGATGCCTGCGCTCAAGGTTGGGGGTGCGATCGCCGCCACCGCCGGAGCGGCCGTGGCCCCCG
>NZ_JBYCLD010000202.1:0-2241 GCF_057473725.1 Mycobacterium sp. TH-M11
CGTTGGCGCGGCTGAAGGGCCGCGATCCGAAGAATCCGCGGGACGCCGACAGTGGCGAGGGATGCGGCGATTCGATCGACAGACAATCGCTGCCGGCCAGCATCGGCTTGAGCGTCGAGGCGTCGCGGCCCCACAAGATGGCCACCATCGGCTGACGGCGACCCACCAGCGCGCGGATCGCGCATTCGGTCACCGCCTCCCAGCCCTTGCCGCGATGCGACGCGGCATTGCGCGGCTGAACGGTGAGCACCCGGTTGAGCATCATCACCCCGCGCTGCGCCCACGGCGTCAGGTCGCCGCAGGAGGGCGCGGAAAAACCCAGATCGCCGACGTACTCGCGGAAGATGTTCTCCAGGCTTCGCGGCAACGGCCGCACGTCTGGGGCTACCGAAAAGCTCAGTCCGACGGCATGTCCGGGCGTGGGATAGGGGTCCTGCCCGACGATCAGGACCCTGACCTTGTCGAAAGGGAAAGTGAAGGCGCGCAACACATTTTCTCCGGCCGGTAGGTAGCCGCGGCCGGCCGCGACTTCCTCGCGGAGGAACTGACCCATCGTGGCCACCTGCTCCTCGACGGGCTGCAAAGCCGTCGCCCAACCGTCATCGACGAGCTCACGCAGGGGTCTCGCGGTCACACCAGCCCTTCCACCAACACCACCACCGAGTCGGCTCCTGCCTCACGATCTCGCCGCCGCCGCCACCTTACTGCTCAAACGACTGCCAGCCCGCATAGCCGAGCCAGGGCCGGCCGTCGACGAGCACGCCCGCAGGCCCGCCGAGCACCCGCCCGATCACCCGCCACCCGGCGGGTATCGGACCCACGAACGCCGCGACCAGAGCGTGGTCCTCTCCCCCGCCCAACACCCAGTCCCACGGATCGGCGCCGACGGCCTCCGCCGCGCCCACCAACGCTTCGTGGTCGGCGTGCAACATCTTGGCGCTCAGATCAATAGACACGCCGGACGCCTCGGCCACATGACCGAGATCGCCGACCAGACCGTCGGAGATGTCGATCATGGCCAGCGCCCCTGCCGCGGCGGCCGCGCGACCTTGCCGGTACGGCGGGCACGGCACCAGATGGCACCGACGGAGCTCGCTGTATCCATCAACCCCGCGGTGCCACAACGCATATCCCGCGGCAGAACAACCCAGCCGGCCCGCGACGGCCAACTGCGAGCCGGGCCGCGCCCCCGACCGCAACACCGGTGCTCGGCCACCGAGGTCGCCGAGCACCGTCACCGACACCACCCACTGGGGACTGCTGACCAGGTCGCCCCCGACAATGCCGGCACCGATCCGGCCGGCCTCGTCCCACATCCCGTCGGTCAGCGCGTCGATGTCCGCGGCCGAAGTGTGCGCCGGCGCACCAACGCCGACCACGAAGGCGGTGACCCGTGCGCCCATCGCCTCGATGTCGGCAGCGTTCTGCGCCATGGCTTTACGGCCGACATCGTGCGGTGTCGACCAATCCAGCCGGAAATGCCGGCCTTCGACCAGCATGTCGGTCGACACCACCACGCGGCCGTCGCCGGCGGCGACCACCGCGCCGTCATCGCCCGGCCCGACGACCAAGTCGCCCGACGTGGGCCGGCCGCGCGTCAGCCGCTCGATCACCCCGAACTCGCCGAGGTCCCCGAGCGTTCGATCCGACCCACCGATTGGCACACCGACAACGGTAGGTTCTAGGGCACCGAGATCGAGCAGAGGGTGAGGTTATGGCCGCTTCTGATGGCCCGCCGAAAGCGGCGCTCATCGCCGCTTTGGTGGTGGCGATCGGCACGATCGGTGTCATCTTGGCCATCGCGGCAACCCGCAACGAGGTGGCGCCGATGGTCGTCGCCGCGATGCCGGCGCCGCAGGCCCAGAATCCCGCCTGCCAGACGTTGTTCGGAGCGCTGCCCCAACGACTCGGCGACTACTCCCGCGCCCAACTGGCCCAGCCCGCACCCGCCGGTGTCGCCGCCTGGCAGCCCGCCGGCGCCGGGGATCCCGTCGTACTGCGATGTGGCCTGGATCGGCCGGCCGACTTCGTCGTCGGAACCCCGATCCAGGTCGTCGACAACGTGCAGTGGTTCGACGTCAGCCAGGATCAGCGATCCACCTGGTACACCGTCGACCGCTCCGTCTACGTGGCGCTGACGTTGCCGCAAGGCTCCGGACCGACGCCGATCCAACAACTCTCCGAACTGATCGACCGCGTCCTGCCGGCCCACCCGATCGATCCGTCGAGACCGAGCTAACC
>NZ_JBYCLD010000203.1:0-7972 GCF_057473725.1 Mycobacterium sp. TH-M11
CCGTTGTTCTCGAACGCGTCCGACACCCAGCTCGATCGGTTGCATGCGGTGCCCGGGCCCGCGGGTCAATCGGTTCAGCTGGCCGGGATGGCCCAGATCAACCGCGACAGCGTGCACGCGATCACCGCTCGTCTGCCGCTGGTGCTCGGTCTGATCGGCATCATCACCTTCGCGTTGCTGTTCTTGCTCACCGGCAGTGTGTTGCTTCCACTCAAGGCATTGGTGTGCAATGTGTTGTCTTTGACGGCAGCGTTCGGTGCGCTGGTGTGGATCTTCCAGGACGGCCACCTCGGCGCGATGGGCACCACGCAGACCGGCACGGTGGTGGCCAACATCCCGGTGCTGTTGTTCTGCGTCGCATTCGGACTGTCGATGGACTACGAAGTCTTCCTCGTCTCCAGAATTCGTGAGTACTGGTTGACGGCGGTCGCCTCTCATCCGGTGCCACCGGACACCGCAACGAAGCGCGCCGACAACGACGAGAGTGTTGCGCTCGGGCTGGCCCGCACCGGTCGCGTCGTCACCGCTGCCGCGCTGGTGATGTCGATATCGTTCGCCGCGTTAATCGCCGCACAGGTCTCCTTCATGCGGATGTTCGGCACCGGTCTGACCCTGGCAGTGCTGGCCGACGCGACGCTGGTGCGGATGGTCCTGGTGCCGGCGTTCATGCACGTCATGGGTCATTGGAGCTGGTGGGCGCCCACGCCGATGAGGTGGTTGCACGAACGATTCGGGGTCAGCGAGTCCGACGTGCTGCCGGTGGGGGCCGAGCCTTCCGGTGGGGGAGAACACCGACCTGGCGAGGATCCGGCCGTGGCGGGCGCTTACTCTGCCGCGATGGTCGCCGATGGCCGTTGACCCATCCGCGGAGACTCTTCGCAGGCGGCGTGCGCCACGCGGATCCGGCGACCGGCTGCGTGATGAAATCCTCAATGCCGCAACCGAACTGCTGCTCGACGCCGGACACGCCAAGGCCGTGTCGATCCGCTCGGTGGCCGAACGTGTGGGCGTGACGCCGCCGTCGATCTATCTGCACTTCCACGACAAGCGCGCGCTGCTGGATGCGGTGTGCGCACGCTACTTCGACAAGCTCGACGAGGAAATGCAGCGGGTGTCGGTCATGCAGACGGACACCGTCGAGGTGCTGCGCGCGCAACTGTTGGCCTACGTTGGGTTCGCGACGGTGAACCCCGAGCTGTACCGGATTGCGACGATGGGTGAGTGGAGGTCGAACAGCGTCGTCGATGCCGCGCTCGCCGCGTCGGCGTTCGAGTACCTGTGTGCCACTGTCAAGGCGCTGATGGGCGAGGGTGTGCTCCCGGCCGGTGACGCATCTGGCGTCGCCCTGGAATTGTGGAGCGCCGCGCACGGGGTGGCCGCGCTGTTGATCGCCAAGCCGCATCTGCCGTTCGGCAATGCCCAGGAGTTCACCGACCGGGTGCTGCGTGCGCTGTTTTCCGGACATGTGGTGACCGGACTCATCGGCCCGGATGCCACGCCGCGGCAGGTGGTGGAAAAGTTGACAACGTTCGGGTCGTCGATGGAACGACCCGCCTAGCGTGAGAGGCTGGCAGTTGTGACGTCATCGGAGCCCACCACAGTCCACCATCCGTTCTTTGCCCGGATCTGGCCGGCGATCGCCGCGCACGAGACCGAGCCGATCCGCCAATCTCGCCGGGCGAACCTCGCGGGGCTGTCCGGCCGGATTCTCGAGGTGGGTGCGGGCACCGGGACCAACTTTGCCTTCTACCCGCAGACCGTCGAGCAGGTCGTCGCGATCGAGCCTGAGCAGCGACTCGTCGACCTGGCCCGTCAGGCAGCCGCCGCCGCGCCCGTTCCGGTCGAGGTCACCAACCGCACGGTGGAGACCTTTACCGCCGACGAGCCGTTCGACGCGGTGGTGTGCTCACTGGTGTTGTGCTCGGTCGTCGAGCCTGATTCTGTTCTACGGCACGTATTTTCGCTGCTGCGACCGGGCGGCGAGCTGCGCTACATGGAGCATGTGGCCAGCAAGGGACTCCGGGGGCGGCTTCAGCAATTCGTCGACGTGACCACGGTGTGGCCGAGGCTGGCCGGAAACTGCCACGCTCATCGCCACACCGAGCAGGCGATCCGGGCCGCGGGATTCGAGATCGACCGCACCCGTACCGAGCAGGCGTTGCCGGCCTGGGTGCCGTTGCCGGTATCGGAGTTCGTCCTTGGGCTGGCGCGCCGCCCGGCCTAGCCCCAATGCCGGGTAGCCCGGTCCCGCTCAGTGCAACAGCGCGGGCAGACGCGGCAGCAGGCTCGGTAGCGCCGTGCTGGCGGATTCACGCACCGTGATCGTGGCACTGTCGGACAGCGGTGTGGGCTCCGGATTGACCTCCACGACCACGATCCCGCGGTCCAACGCGGCCTCGGGCAGGCTCGCGGCCGGATAGACGATGCTCGACGTCCCCACCACGACCAGCACGTCGGCGGTGGTTGTCGCCTGCACGGCGTGCTGCCACGGCCCCTGGGGCAGCGCCTCGCCGAACCATACGATGTCTGGGCGGATCAGACCGCCGCAGACACATGACGGCGGATCGACTTCCAGTGCGGGCTCCGTCATTTCGGGAAGCTCGCCAGAGTATGGCAAACCGCATGTGGCGCAAAGGAAGTCGAAGAGGCTGCCGTGCAGGTGATGCACCGGTGAGCTACCCGCGCGCTCGTGCAGATTGTCGACATTCTGGGTCACGACGCTGACCTCGGCGTGGTCCTGCCACGCGGCGACGGCGCGATGACCGTCGTTGGGTTCGACGGTGCCGCACAGGTGGTGCCGCCACAGATACCAACCCCAGACACGTTCGGGGTTGCGTTCCCAACCCTGCACGCTGGACAACTCATACGGGTCGAACCTGGCCCAGAGGCCGTTCTTGTCGTCACGGAACGTCGGCACGCCGCTCTCGGCGGAGATGCCTGCGCCGGACAGCACCGTGATACGCACCCGACCACGATAGCTGGACTGCGGGATACTGAGCGGGTGGAGCCAGGGGAGTGGGTACGGGTTGACGGGCAGTCGGATCGGCCGCTGTTCGACCAGCTACGTACCCAGATCATCGGAGCGATCCGGGCGGGGACGCTGCCGGCCGGTGCACGGTTACCCACCGTGCGCGAACTGGCCGGCGAATTGGGCCTGGCCGTCAACACCGTGGCCCGGGCGTATCGCGAACTGGAGACGGCCGGCATCGTCGAAACCCGGGGCCGTTTCGGCACATTCGTCGCCCGGGCGGATCCCGCCGACACCGCGATGGCCGCCGCGGCCGCGGCCTATCTCGACGTCGCCCGCGGACTGGGGCTCGGCAACGCCGATGCGCTGCGCTACCTGCAGACCTACGCTGACGGCTGAGCCCGCAACACTTTGACCAGTGTGCGCAGATTGCGGGTGGTGGTCGACGACTTGTACTTCTTCCTGCCCATCGTCTTGCCGACGGTGCTGTCCAGCGTGCTTCCCTTGGCGACTTGCCAATAGATCACGCCCGCGGATTCAGGCCCCCGCTGGATCCTCTCGTCGGCGCTCGCCTTCATGGCACGTCCCGCCTGGGCCAGCCCTGCGAGTTCGTCGAGCACATCGTCGTCGCTGACAAATGTGACGTAGGAATGGTATTCGTCGCGCTCGGGCTGGAACGGATAGTCGTCGACGATCGACCGCAGCTTCTCCATCGGATAGACCAGCACCCAGGCGTCGTAGCCGAACCGCTCCCGCAGCGCCTTTTCGGCGATGGCGCGGACCGCGTCGGCGCCCTTCGGCGAATCCAGCGTCACGTTGCCGGTGGCCAGGACGGTGTGCACCGCAGCGAGGCCGGCGTCGGTCAACGCGGTTGCCACGTCGCTCATCGTGAGGTTGATGCCGCCGACGTTGACGCCGCGCAAGAATGCCGCGTAGCGGGTCACGAGCGCGATGGTAGCGACCCGGCCGAGTCGGCCCGTAGGCTTTGGACATGGGGCGCCATGTTTTCGACGACAAATTGCTGGCCGTGATCGCCGACAACGCTCTCGGCGTGCTCGCCACGCTCAAGCGGGATGGGCGGCCGCAGTTGTCGAACGTGTCGTATTACTTCGACGCCCGCACCACCACGATCCAGGTCTCGGTCACCGAGCCGCGGGCCAAGACCCGCAACCTGCGCCGCGACCCGCGGGCGTCACTGCTCGTCAGCTCCGACGACGGCTGGTCCTACGCCGTTGCCGAGGGCAACGCGACGCTCACCCCGCCGGCCGCGGCGCCCGGCGACGACACCGTCGAAGCGCTGATCGCGTTGTACCGCAACATCGCCGGTGAGCACCCGGATTGGGACGACTACCGGCAGGCGATGGTGACCGATCGTCGCGTGGTGCTGACGCTACCGATCGCGCACCTCTACGGGATGCCGCCCGGCCTGCGGTGAATCACGCTGAACCGCGGCCGGCGCGCTAGGCTGCCAGCTATGTCTGTATCAGAGTCGGGTGCCGAGTCTTCGGCGTCTTCGGAGGACGACAACAAGCGTAAGTTCCGCGAGGCACTGGAGCGCAAGAACGCGAAGTCGGACGGCGGCGCCGATCACAAGGACGCGGGTGCCAGAGGCGCACGCTCGCATGGCGCCGCCGGCAATCGGCGGGAGTTCCGTCGCAAGAGCGGCTAGCGAGCGCCCGGCACGGGAAATGCTGCGGGAACCACCCGGCTTGCCGATCAGGTGTGGTTGGGTTGAGTTCAAGCTGGGTCGTTGGACGGAAGGAACACGTCGTTGACCGTGCAGATCTGCCTGGCGCAGGACACCGCCGCTGATCAGCTACTGACCGAGAACCCGCTGGCGCTGCTGGTGGGCATGCTGCTCGACCAGCAGGTCCCGATGGAGACCGCATTCGCCGGCCCCCGGAAGATCGCCGACCGGATGAGCGGTTTCGACGCCGCCGAGATCGCTGACCACGACCCGGACAAGTTTGCCGCGCTGTGCTCGGAAAAGCCTGCGATACACCGCTTCCCGAGCTCGATGGCCAAGCGTATCCAGACGCTGGCGCGGATCATCGTCGACGACTACGACGGCGACGCCGCCGGGCTGTGGACGGTCGGTGATCCCGACGGGCCCGAGCTGCTGCGACGGCTCAAGGGGTTGCCGGGATTCGGTGAGCAGAAGGCGCAGATATTTCTGGCCCTGCTCGGTAAGCAGTACGCGGTGACCCCGAAGGGCTGGCGGGCCGCGGCGGGCGAATTCGGCAGAGCCGGCAGCCACGTGTCGGTGGCCGACATCGCTGACGCGGGGTCTTTGGAGAAGGTGCGTTCGTACAAGAAGCAGATGAAAGCAGCCAAGAAGGCGACAACCGGGAAGGCGACATCGTGAAAACACATCTGAACTGTCCGTGCGGCGAGGCGATCACTGGCAAAGACGAAGATGAATTGGTGGACCTCACCCAGGCCCATTTGGCCAGCGCCCATCCCGGCCTGGAGTACGACCGGGACGCGATCTTGTTCATGGCCTACTAACTTCTTGGCGCTTCTTGGCGCGAGCGTGCGTGTCTGTACAGCGACACGCCGCACATGGTGTACACCTGCGCACGCTCGCGTCAGGAGTCGCTAGATCACGGCACCACCGTCGAGCCGATGGTGGGCATGAACTGGCACTGCTTGTCCTTGGTGCTGACCTGGCCGAAGATCGTCGACATGATGCTGCCCGAGCCGGTGTCGACGGTTGCGGTCAGTGTGGTCGGCCCCTGCGGGTTGATGTCGGCCTGCGGCTTGAGTGTCGCGCTGCCCGACTTGCCACTGGTCAGGTTCACCCAGGTGACGTTCAGCGGCAGTTTCTGCACGTCGGCGGGTCCCGACGTGCCCACGGCGGTGAACACGTACGCCGTCTGGCCGGCGGCCGGGCCCGGTGCCGGAATCTTGGCGGGCCCGGCGACCGAGAGCACCGGTGCCATCACCGTGCCGCCGTCGCTGCCGCAGTTGTTGCTGATCGACGGGTACATGAAGTCCTGCGTGGGCGGGGAGTCCGGGCTGAACCCGGGAGCCGCAGCCTGCGGCGCGGGCGGCGTGGCGGCCGCGACCGGGACGGCGTTCGTGGCGACCGGGACGGCGTTCGCGGGGTCCGGCGCGGCTGCGGGCGCGGGGCCCGCGGCGTGGACCGGGTCGATCCCGGTGGGCAGGTGCGCCTGAGCGCCGGGCTCAACACCGGGCGGCACGACGTGCGCGGTTGAGGCGGCGTCCGGCGCCTGGACGAATTGGTTCACCGAGGCCGCAACGTTTTTCGATTCCTCGGGCGCCGACGGGTTCTTGCTGAAGGCCTGCGCGGCGGCCATCAGCAACTGGGTCGCCTGCTCGGGGTTGCCGGCGGCCTGCTGGATGATCGGGCTCAACTCAGTCAGAGCCGGTAGGGCTGGCAGACCAGGCAGTTGCTGAGCTGGAATCGGGGCGGGCGGCGCCGGGTCGGCACCCGCGTTGGGGGACATGGCCAGTGCGGCGCTCGATGCGATGGCCGTTGCGGCGAAGGCGTAGATCAGGTTTCGTGCGATGTGCATGGTGTCCTCCCAGACGTCGAAGTTGGTGGCGGCCGGCCGGCGCGTGGGGGCGCCAGCCGGCCGGTAGCTCGGTCAGGGCAGCGCGTTCACCGGGAAAAGCAGCGGGTTTGCCGCTGCTGCGGGCACCAGGGGTGTGGTCGCCAGCGGAACGGACGCCACCGGTGCGGCCGCCGTAGCTGGCAGGCCCACGGCGGAGGCGAGGCCGCTGCTGAGTGGAGATCCACCGCCGAGCAGTGAGGTGAGGTCGCCGGGCAGCGACACCTGCTGCGGCAGCGGGAACGGCAGGCCCGGGATTTGCGGCAGGTTGAGCTGAGCCTGCGGCAGCATTCCCGCGGGGCTGGTGGCCGGAGCGGCCGGCGTCAGACCTGGAATGCCGAGCCCCGGTGTGGATGTCGCGGCCGGAGCCGGCGACGTCAGGCCCGGAAGGCTGAGCCCCGGTGTGGATGTCGCGGCCGGAGCCGGCGACGTCAGACCCGGGATGCCGAGCCCCGGTGTGGATGTCGCGGCCGGAGCCGGCGATGCCAGACCCGGGAGCAGGGACGCGCCGGGGGTGGCCGCGGCCGGCGTCTGCGGCATCTTGATCGAAGCGCTGGCCAGCGGCGGCGGGGTGGCCGGCTGACCGCCCAGTGCCCCCGCGACGTTCTGCAGCAGCTGCGGCGCCTGAGCCGCGGTGCCGACGAGCTGCTGGCTGATGTCGGGGGCGGGCAGCGGTGCCCCCGGGTCGGCGTGGGCCGTGCCCATCAGGCCGCCGAAGAGCAACGCTGCCGACGAGCCCGCCACGACAGCGGTGGCGCGTACAAAGGTCCGAACAGTTGACATGATTCTCCCTGAAGCTCGCTGAATTTCGTGCAGGTCCTCGCCGCAGACGATCCGTCAGATACCGAAGTGACTCAAGTGACACGTGTGGCATTTATGGGACCGTTACTCAACCGAGCGGGGGCAGTGACCAAGCGGCCGCGCGACGGAACCGCGGCACTTGTCGGGCCCGGCGATAGAGTCGTGCAGATAGACACCATCTCGGCCGCTCCGGCGGCAATCATCAATCGCCGACCCGCGATCTGCGTCGACACGATCGGGCCGGTGCTTTTGGTCGTCAGCGTGTTGGCACGGCTGGCCTGGACGTACCTGGCGCGCAACGGCGCCAACTTCGTCGACTTGCACGTCTATGTGGGCGGGGCGGCCATGCTCGACCACTCCGGCAGTCTCTACCGCTACGTCTACGCCGACCAGACGCCGGATTTCCCGCTGCCCTTCACCTACCCGCCGTTTGCGGCGGTGGTCTTCTACCCCCTGCACTTTCTGCCGTTCGGCCTGATCGCGTTCTGCTGGACGGTCGGGACGATGGCCGCGCTCTACGGCGTGGTCCGCCTCAGTCAGCGGCTGCTGGGTGTCGCGGCCGATCAGGGCCGGCGGTTGGCGATGCTCTGGACCGGTATCGCGATCTGGCTCGAGCCGCTGCGCAGCA
>NZ_JBYCLD010000204.1:0-3916 GCF_057473725.1 Mycobacterium sp. TH-M11
CCGACGCCCCATAGACCTCCTGCAGGTGGGCTTCGATATCGCGGGTGGTCATTCCCCGTGAATACAGCGACAACACCACCGAATTGATGTTGTTGAGCCGGCGGGTCTTCTTCGGCACAATCGCCGGCTCAAACGAGCCGTTGCGATCACGCGGCGCATCGATCTGCACCGGGCCGTTGACGGTGGTCACCGTTTTCGGCGTGGTGCCGTTGCGCGAATTTCCCGATCCGCGTCCGGCCGGATCGCCGGCCTCATAGCCCAGATGGTGGGTTAGCTCCGCATTCAGCGCCCGCTCCAGCACGGCCTTAGTCAGCTGGTTCAGCAAACCGTCCGCGCCGTCGATCGGGGTCCCGGTCTTCACCGCATCCTTAATCAACGAGTCCAGCGTCTCTTCGGTGAACATCTCGGCCAGCCGCCGCGCCGCGGTCGTCTCCTCAGCCGGCATCTGCATGGTCTTGGTCACAAAACACTCCTTCTGTCCGCCCAACGGCGGTCCGATGATGGACCACCCCGGACTTACACAGATGGAATGACACGCCCCGATGCCTCGTGATTGTTGAGCGACGCTGTGGGTGAGCACGACGGGGTCGTGGCACGTCACGTGAGTTGAGGACGGTCCGACCTGACGGTTATCGGGTGGGCCGAGTGCGAGTGGTGGCGTCACCGCGAGGACGACCGGTTTACGGTTCGGGTGATCTTGAAAGCCGACGGCCCTCCCCACGTGCTTTGACGGGACTGCGGGAAGGGCCGTCCGAACACGCCCGGAGGCGCGGTGCTCAGTGTAGGAGCAGATCCCGTTGTGGTTGAGAACCAGTTGCGTACCGGTGAGCTGAAGTGCCCGGATTGTGAGCTGCGGTTGGCGCCGTGGGGGCATGCCGCGCCGCGGTTTGTGCGCCGGGCCGCGACGGTGGTGGCCCGGATTCGACCACGGCGAGCGATCTGTTCGAGCCCGGCAGGATGTGGCCGCTCGCACGTGCTGTTGCCCCGGCTCTGCCTGGGACGACGGGTCGATCCGGTGACAGTGATCTGGGCGGCGCTGTTGGCCCGGGCGTCGGGCTGGGGGTGGCGGCGAATCTGTGCGGCGGCGGGTCGTCCGGCCTCGACAGTGCGGGGCTGGCTGTCGCGGTTCGCTGAGCATGCCGAGCCGATCCGGGTGGGGTTCGCTCGGCTGGAACACCTGGCCAACACCGGCGCGGACATGGTTCGCCTGACACCGGCGGCAAGCCCGCTGGCCGATGCGGTCTCCCAGATCGGTGCGGCGTGCGCGGCGGTGCGCCGGATGGCCGGTGCGGTGGTGTTCGAGGTGTCGGCGGCGGAGTTGGTGGCGGCGTGCTCGGGAGGCTGGCTGCTCGGGATGCGGCCGCCGGCGGTGGCGGCGACGGGAATCAACATATGTCCGCGTCTGTGACTGCCGGCCGCGGCGCGTCAGGGTCGACGGCGTCACTGCTGTCGACCATGAAAGCGTTGAGGTACCCCACCGATGGCCAAGCCAGAGCCGAAAAAGTCACGCACTGATCGGGCGCGTGATGTCGCGCTGTATCGCTACTCGCTGATCCGACCATTGGCCGATCCGAACCTGTCTGCGACTGAACGAGGCCGGCTGGTACGGGATATGGCCGCCCAGGTCCATATCGGGCCGTTCGGGCAGCCGACGGAGGTGTCGCGGGCCAGCCTGGACCGCTGGATTCGGGCGTGGCGGGCCGGCGGGTTCGACGCGCTGCTCCCCGCGCAGCGCCAGATCACCCCGCGCACCGACGCCGAGGTGCTGGAGTTGGCGGCGCGGCTCAAGGCCGAGCACCCCGCACGCACTGCGGCCCATATCGCCCGGATCGTTGAGGCCGAGCAGGGCTGGGCGCCGTCGGCGCGGACCCTGCAACGCCACTTCGCCCGCCTGGAGCTCAATACTCGCCCGGACGGCACCCCGCCGGCGGCGTTCGGCCGGTTCGAGGCAGGCGAACCTGATGAGTTGTGGATCAGCGACGGCCTGCACGGCCCGACCATCGACGGGAAACGGGCGGTGCTGTTCGCCCTGCTCGACGACCACTCCCGCTATGTGCCCGGCCACCGGTGGGGCTACGGCGAGGACACCCTGGGTATGCAGGCCGCGCTGCACGACGCGGTCAAAACCCACGGCTGCCCACGAAACCTATACTGCGACAACGGCTCTGCGTATTCCTCGAATCAACTGGCTTGGTCGGTGGCGGTGCTCGACATCCGGCTGGTGCACAGCAGGCCGGGCAGACCGCAGGGCCGCGGGAAAATCGAGAGATGGAACCGCACCGTGCGCGACCAATTCCTGGTCGAGATCCAAGCCGCCGGCGGCGTCGATTCACTCGATGAGCTGAACCGGCTGTTCACCGCATGGTTGCACCAGCAGTATCACCGGGTGGCGCATTCCGAGACCGGCGCCACCCCCACAGCGCGCTACCACGCCGAGGGCCGCACCCCGGCGCCGCGACCGGATACCGCACTGCTGCGGCGGGCATTTTTATGGCGTGAGCAGCGCAGAGTCACCGCCACCGCCACGGTTTCGCTACACGGCAACCGATACCAGGTCGACGCCGCCTTAGTCGGGCGCGTCGTGGACTTGCTGTTCACCCCGTTCGACCTGACCACCATCGACGTCGAATACCAGGGCAAGACGATGGGCCGGGCCGTACCGCACACCATCGGCCGCCACACCCACCCCGCGGTCAAACCCGGCGCCGTCGCCCCCGTCGAAGCCACCGGCATCGACTACCTGCACCTACTCGAGCAGGCACACCAAGCCGACGTGGGCCAGGCGATCAACTACCTCGCCCTGGCCGGCGGCGATGTCGAACCAACCCGCCACAACCAGGCTGACCCGGAAAACACCTGACCCGCATCATCATTCACCTCAACCACCGGGCCAGCCCCGGGGAACGGACCACCACCATGCTCGATAAAATTCAGTCGTATTTCGGCTTCACCACCATGCCCTTTGGCCGGGCCCTGGCACCGGGCATGCTGTTTCGCAGCGGTGATCATGCCCAGGCCGCCGCCCGCATCGGCTACGGCATCGCCACCCGCGGCATCACAGTGATCACCGGCGAAGTCGGCGTAGGCAAGACAGTGGCCGCCCGCGCGGCGATCGACCGCGCCGAACCGGCCCGCCACCACCTGATCTACATTCCCGACCCCACCGTCGGCGCCCGCGGCATCTACCACCACATCGTGTCCGCCCTCGGCGGGCGGCCCAGCTTCCACAACGCCTCCCTGGTCCCGCAAGCCCGCGACGCGCTCGCCGCCGAACATGCTGAGCGGGGCCGTGTCCCCATCGTGTGTATCGATGAAGCCCACTTGCTTTGCCACGATGCCCTCGAAGCACTGCGGCTGCTCACCAATCACCGCCTCGATACCGAATCCCCCTTCGCCACCATCCTTCTAGGCCAGCCCACCCTCGCCGCCAAAATGGCGCTGGGTACCCTGGCCGCACTCGAACAACGCATCACCGTGCGCCGCACCATGACCGGCATGACCGGCGAGGAGACCGCCGGCTACCTACGCCACCACCTCCAACTGGCGGGCCGATCTGATCCGCTGTTCACCGACGACGCCATCGCGCTCATCCACCAATCCAGCCGCGGCAAACCCCGCGGCATCAACCGGCTCGCCATCGCCGCCCTCATCGCCGCCTGCACCGCCGACAAGAACCTCATCGACGAGGCCAGCGCCCGAACCGCGGTCACCGAAACCAACCACGACCTCCAGCCCGCGACACCGTGACCACCACCGCGACACCGCGACCATCGACAACCCCGCCCGACACCACCAGGCAGGGTCAAATCACACCCGAACCAGCCTCAACGACAGTGGCGCCACCATGTGCAAGATCAGTGACGCGCAACAGCCGGATCTGGCTCCATCGCTAGCTGGCTCGCGCGCGAGACAGGCG
>NZ_JBYCLD010000205.1:0-4211 GCF_057473725.1 Mycobacterium sp. TH-M11
GTCGGCGCACCGCGCGTCATCGCCAGCCACCGGCGGTACACCATGCGGGCTTTGGCGGTGTCCACGCAGATGTCGCCGGCCCGATCATCGCGGCCCGCCGGTGTCACCCGCACCGCCTGATGCCAGCAGTGCATTCCCGAGATCGGGTCCGGCTGAACCGGGAACGTGAGGTTTTGGTGCACACCGGTGTCGCCCCACCAAATGCGTTGCGTATCGGGGTCGCTGCTTGTGTAGGGTTCGACGGGCCGCAGTCTTCGCATCGACCAGGCGGACCCGTCCCGGTCCAGGTCGACGGTGGCCATCATGGCGCGCGCCCCGTTCGGCTCGCCCGCGGTGCGCCAGCGTCCCATGTGATGGCTGCAGGCGACCACGCCCGGCCGGATGCCTTCGGTGATCCAGGCTTTGGCGACGAAATGCCCGATCGCGGTCTCGACCCGCACCAGGTCGCCGGTCTTTGCCACACCGAACCGCGCTGCGTCAGCGGGGTGAATCCATACCGGGTTCGTGTGGGCCAATTCGTCGAGCCACTTGGAGTTGGCGGTTCGGGTGTGCACCTGCGTGGGTACCCGAAACGTCGAGAGCAGCACCACCTGATCATCGGCCAGCTGATCGGGGTGAACGTGGCTGGTGATGTAGCCGGGCAGCGCGTGCTCGGGCCAACCCCATGCCGCCAGCGTCGACGAATAGAACTCGAGCAGACCCGACGGGGTCGGAAATCCCCGCAGAATCCGCCCGTCAACGAGAACACCGACGGCCCGCCGTCCCTGCTCGTCGGGATCCGGCGAGGCGATCGGAACCGTATTGACGGCGTCGTGTTCGGGTGCGGCGGTGTACACCCGTCCGGCGGGGCTGATATGCGTGTCGAGCAACTCCTCGGGCCGAACCTGGCTTTCATGGATTGCACCGACACCCCGCGCGATCTCGAACGCCCCGTAGCGGCGCATGAATTCCAGCGCGGTCACACCCTCGTGCGCGGCCCGTTCGGGCAGTCCCGGCACGGAATTGTCGAACATCCAGCCGTAATACTCGTCGACGGTGAGCTTCTCGCCGGGCCGGGCCCGCGATTCGTGGTATTGGCGGATGCCCAGGCTGCCGTCCGGGTCGATCCGCCAGGACAGCTCGATCCAAAACTCGTTCTCCTCCCACACCTCGCCCGGGTTGACGTCGCGGGTGTCGGGGATCGATTCGCCCAGCCGCTGTCGCGCGGCACGCAGCACCGGCTGCCGGAACCCGATCCACTGCCCGTCGTACTGCTCGTAGGAGTGGGTGTCGTGCCGCTCGGAGGCGTGTCCCATCGGCAGCACCCAGTCGGCCAGATACGCCGATTCGCTCCACGTCGGGGTCAATGCGACGTAGCAGCCGACGGCCTGCTCGTCGGTGAGCACCTCCATCCACGACAAGCCGTCAGGATTGTTCCACACCGGGTTGTACACCCGGTTGAAGTACACGTCGAGGCGGCCCCGGCCGTCTTTGATCAAATGCGGCAGCAGGAAAGACATTTCGTTCTGGGCCAGCGGATACTCCAGCGGCCAGCTCAGGTCCTGCCACACCGCCGGATCCGGTGGTGTGTGAATGGGCTTGGGCACGAACTTGTTCCAGGCGTTGGGAAAGGTTCCGCCCTCGGTACCCACCGCGCCGAGCAGCGCCGACAGCAAGAACACCGTCCGCGACACCTGCCATCCGCCGAGATTGGAGGCGGCCGCAGATCGCCAGCAGTGTGCCGCGAACCGGGTGCCGGCCTGCGCCACCGTTTCGGCCACCGCCCGCAGCGTGTGTGCGGCAATTCCGGATTCCGCTGCGACGAAGTCGAAAGTGTACGTGTCGTACAAGCGCCGAAGTTCGGCTTCGAAGGAGGCGAAGGTAGGCGGCAGCTCGGGCGCACAGGCGTGCAGGTACTCCGCCCAGTTCCACCACCGGCGGACGAATTCCCTGTCATAGCGGCCGGTGGTGATGAGGTGGCGGGCAATGGCCAGGTTGATCGCGGCCTCGCTGCCGGGCTGCGGTGAAAGCCAGTAATCGGCGTGGGTTGCGGTGTTGGACAACCGGGTGTCGAGCACGATCACCTTGGCCCCGTTCGCCCTGGCCTCGGTGATCCGCTGCGCGTGTGGGTTGAAGTAGTGCCCGGTCTCCAAATGCGAGCTGATCAGGTAGATGACCTTGGCGTTGGCGTGGTCGGGGCTGGGTCGATCGATGCCCATCCAGAACTGGTAGCCGGTGCGGCCCCCGCTCGAGCAGACGTTGGTGTGCGAATTGTGGCCGTCCACTCCCCAGCTGGCCAGCACCCGCTCGGTGTAGCCGTCCTCGCCGGGACGGCCGAGATGCACCATGATCTCGTTCTGCCGGTGCTCGGTGATCGCCGCGCGCAGGCGTTGCGCGAGCGCATCGAGGGCCTCGTCCCAGCTGACGCGCTGCCACTGCCCGCCCCCGCGCGGACCAATGCGTTTGAGCGGATAGAGGATCCGGTCGGGGTCGGTGACCTGGTTGATGGTCGCCGGGCCCTTCGCGCAGTTCCGTCCCCGCGACCCGGGATGTTCGGGATTGCCTTCGAACTTGCGGACCTGCAGTGAGTCCCGGTCGACATAGGCCAGCAGCCCGCAGGCCGATTCACAGTTGAAACACGTCGTCGGAACCAGCAGGTAGCTGTGTTCGACACGCCGCGGCCACGATCGCGAGTCCAGCTCTACCCAGTTGTCCCAGCGTTCTTTGGGTGGAAACGACGCCAGGTGGGCCGCGCTGGGGCCTTGATAGAAGGTCTCGCCGCGCTGCTCGACGGCGCGCCGTGCCGCCGACACCCGCCTGGCGAGCTGGTCGATCTCCGGTGCCGCGCGTTTGCGCATCGCTATCCGTTTCCTTCCTCAGGCCAGCGGAACCGCCTGCCCGGCCTGGATGTAGGCGTGCTCGTGGGCAAGCAGTCCGATCAGCACGAACGGCACGGCGACCCAACCGATCCACGGCGCGGCCACCGCCACCGCGACACCGCCGATACCGACCCAGAAGAACGGTGCGAACCGGCCCCGGACCATCTCGTGGATCGCCAGGTGCGCGTGGGCGGTGACGTGCGGCATCGCCACCTCGGCCCACACCAAGAGAATTTGCGCGGCGGCGGCCGCCATGATGACTTCGGTGGCGACCAGGGCACGGTGCGGGGCGTAGCCGGCGGCCAGCAGAAACGGCAGCAGGCCGGCCGCGCCGGCTAATATCGCCTGCAACACCAGATGCACGGGAAGCAAAGCGCTCTGCCACAAGTCGCGTGCCTTGGCCTGGGCGAACAGAAAAGCGGTGTAGTACGCGGTGACCAGCGCCGAGGGCACTGCGAGGATTCCGCTGGCCCGTTGCAACCACCCCACATCGAAGATGACCGCCAGCAGATACACGCCGAGGATCGCACCGTAACCGCTGAGCATGAACGCCCCGCGCACCAGCCAGCTGCGCCATTGCGGTCGGGTGAAGATCAGGTAGAAGCGAAACGGGTGCTTCAGATCCCAGGTCAACAAGACGCCGGTGATCGCCAGAAACGTCAGCGATCCGAGGGGCGCGATCCACCGTGTCAACGGATCGTCCCAGTCGTTCTCGCCGATCAGCGTCAGGCCGACAGCCACCATCAGTAGGCCGGCGGCAAGGCTTTTCGTCCACGTGTAGAGACTCACCCGCCAACCCCAGGGGGCGCGGTGGGGGACGTCGTAGGACACCAGTGCTGCCGCCGAGGAGACCGCACCAACCGGGTGACCTGACGTCGCCAGTTGCGGATCGGCGGGACCCTGGGTCGCCCACGCGTACAACCCCCCGTCCGGCCGGCGCGCCGCCAGCGGGTCCAGGGTGGCCTGGTGGGCACCGAGATAGAACACCCCCGGCCCGGTTTCCTTCTCAGGTCGTCGCACCACAGCAGGCCGACGGTTGATGAGTTCGGCGACTTTGGACGAGGAATCCTCCAGGTCGCCGACGAGGATCGCCTCGGTGGGGCACACCGTCACGCAGGCGGGCTCCAAGCCGATGTCGAGGCGGTGGGCGCACATGTTGCACTTCTCCGCGGAGTGGTCTTCCGGGTTGATGAAGATGGCGTCATAGGGGCATGCGGCCATGCACGCCTTGCAGCCGATGCAGATGCTCTTGTCGAAGTCGACGATCCCGTCGGACCTCTTGTACATGGCCCGGGTGGGGCAGGCGGTCACGCAGGGGGCGTCGGTGCACTGATTGCATCGCGTCACCTGAAA
>NZ_JBYCLD010000206.1:0-6464 GCF_057473725.1 Mycobacterium sp. TH-M11
TCTGTGGTGACGCAGTCGCCGCGCAACCGCAGGGCGTCGGTGATCCGCAGTCCGCAACGCATCAGGATGACGGTGATCAGTCGATAGACGGGATTGGTGAACCGGTCGAGGTTGTCGCGGTGTTCGAGCTGGGTCATGACGTGTTCGGCTAACGCTCTGGGCAGGTGTTCGCCGCGCTTGGGGTGGTCCTCGGCGAAGAACATCGCCGTGGCGGGAAGTCCTGTGGCCCAACAATGTTGGCGGATCGCGGCAAAGAATCCATTGAGCAGGCCGATGTGGGCGCCCCGCCGCTGTGGGCTGTATTCCCGGTTCAGGTGGGCCAGGTAGCGTTCGAGTAGTTCCCGGTCGATTCGACTGATGTCTTCGATGTCGACGTCGGCGAGAAACCGTCCGAATCGGGCGATGGCCAGCAGCGGGCGTCCACCGCCTGCTTCGAGGTTGAGCCCGCGTGAGAGGCGCAGCCGGATCCATCGTTTGGCCGGCTCTCTCAGCCAGGGTTGCGGGATGCGGTCGAACCGCAGTGTGTAGTGGCCTTCGTAGCCGAGCCGGTGCATCCGCCAGACGTCGCGCGGGTATTCGGCTTCCCAACCTCCGGCCTCGGCCAAGTCCAGCACCGTGGAGTGCGCATAGAGCAGCAAGCCGCGAGATCTCGTGTCGTTGAGCATCACCGCGGAGCGTTCCCGCCATTGGTCGGCGTCGAAGTCGAGCAGCGAGGTGGCGGCGGTGTCGATCAGCAGCCGGACCACCCTGGCGACAACCGTCGGCGTCAGCTTGCCGCGCCGGTCGTCGTGGCGTTGCTGCAGCACGTACTGCATCTCCAGTTTCAGCTGCGGCGTGAGCATCCCGAGCTGGATCGTCTCGTTCGCCGGTGTGTCGTTGGATTCGAATCTTGCAACGAACCCGTTGATATCGTTGCGGCCGTTGACTTTCCAAGTGTTGGTATGGGAATGGCATAACGGCGACTCGGCCTGCGGCCATAACGAGCAGTGCCCGATCCGGCAGGTCGCCCCGGGCAGGGGCTGTTTCACCGGCAGCGGATCACGTAACCACGAGGCCAGGTGTGGCCGCCCGGCGCGTTCCCACCGTTGCGCGTGCAGCTGACACAATCCGCCGCGAGCCGACCCGTAACCGCAGCCGTCGACCCGACATGCCTGGTTGGGGCGATGTTTGCGCCAACGCGGATCGGTCGTGACGGCGAACTCTTCGAGGTCAGGGCGGCCCGCGTTGGCCCATCGCTGGTGGTGACCTTGACAGAGGCCATGGCCGCGGGCGCTGCGTCCGCAGTCGGCGACGCGGCAAGACCCTCCGCCGAATACGGCGTCGTCCGCGGCGAACTCCAATACGTCGCTGCGGAATTCGGCGCGAACACCGGCCATGAGCCTGCCCAGCAGGCCCAGCGTTGAATTGCGATCCAGGGCGGTCACAGGTTCACCTGGGCCTTTCCGATGAACCAGCCCGCGTGCTCCATCGCCTTGCGGGCGTCCTCCACGTTCAGATGCCCATACGTCGCGGCGGTGACGGTGACATTGGCATGGCCGAGCAGCTTGGCCACGACCTCCAAGCCGATCCCATCGCGCAGCATCCTGGTCGCGGCGGTGTGACGCAGCCAATGCGGGTCGAAGCCGATGTCCGTGCGACGGCGCAACCGGCGGACCAGGTCATAGACCGCGCCATAGGTCAACGGATGGCCGCGGGGCCGCCCCCAGAGGTTGACAAAGACATAGTCGCTGTCGAGGTCGCCATATTCGGCATGAAGGTAATCGGCATACAACCGAATCAGTTCCGCACTCACCGGAACAGTCCGGGCCGTCAACGATTTGGCGCGAGCTCGATTGTCGTTGTCACGCCGACAAACTGTGACCTGTCGTTCAGCGGCGGCGATGTCGCTGTGACGCAACCCCAGCGCCTCCCCGATCCGCATCCCGGTGTCATAGAGCAGCGCCAACAGGAACCGATCCCGCAACCGACCGCACGCGTCCAGCAGTGTCTGGACCTCGCCAGGGGTCAGCACTCGCGGCAGCTTCTTCGGCGCCGTCAACGACACCGTTCGCCGCGGCCGCGGCATGTGCTTGCTGATGTGGTGAAGAAACGGCTTCCAACCGCCTCTCGAACCACCGATCTGCCAGGTCGTCAGCAACTCGCCGACGTCGATCCCGTCGCGGACAGCATGCAGATAAAACGCCGCCAACGCCGAGAGCTTCCGATTCACCGTCGACTCGGCGCAATGATGCTCCACCGCGGGCAGCACGGCGATCCCACCCTGCCGCAGTGCCATCGGCAGTCGCAGCCAGGCGACGAACGCGCCGACATCCTCCAGACTCACCGACCGCCAGTCCAGGCCGCGCCCGCCCAGGAACGTGAACCAGTCCTTCAGATCATGGGCATACGCCTTAATCGTGTTCGGCGACCGCTCGATGTCGGTCAAATACTTCAGATACCGCTCCACCGGTGCCACCGGCACACCGTCCTCACCAAGGACGGTGAACGATTCACGCGACGAGAGGGGTGAAACCACCTTCACAACAAGCACTTCGACTCTCCAAGCTCTGCTTCGTGGACCGCTGGAGATAACCACATCCACAACGCAGAACCGACCACTTCCAGACTTCGTGGTCCACATGAAAGACACTCACCGCAGCACTACAGATAACCTGGGGATTGTTCGACCAGATCTGGCGCCAGATCTGTTTGGGAAAAGCGGTGAACGCCAACAGATCCGGGCGGGCCGCGTCGAGGTGCTCGGCGACGTTGGGGAGCTTGTCGGACAATGCGTCGAGTACTCGATCATAGTGGGCGACAACTGATTCGGCGTCGGGCTGGTCGTAGATGGAGTGCAGCATGGTGCGCACCCACGGCCAGGATGCTTCAGGGGTGGCAGACATCAGGTTGTTCGCGTAATGGGTCCTGCAGCGCTGCCAGGCCGCTCCGGGCAGCGTGGCGCCGATTGCGGCCACCAGGCCGGGGTGGGCGTCGCCGGTTACCAGCGCCACCCCGGACAGGCCGCGGGCGACCAGGTCGCGGAAGAACGCCAGCCAGCCGGCCCCGTCCTCGGCGGAGGTGACCTGGATGCCCAGGATCTCGCGGTAGCCCTCGGCGTTGACGCCGGTGGCGATCAGGGTGTGCACCCCGACGACGCGGCCCGCCTCGCGCACCTTGAGGACCAGGGCGTCGGCGGCGACGAACGTGTACGGGCCGGCGTCGAGCGGGCGGGTGCGAAACGCCTCCACCGCCTCGTCGAGCTCTTGGGCCATGATCGACACCTGCGACTTGGAAAGCCTTGTCACACCGAGGGTTTCGACGAGGCGCTCCATGCGCCGGGTGGACACCCCAGCAGGTAGCAGGTAGCAGGTAGCAGGTAGCCACCACGCTAGTCAGGGCACGCTCGGCGCGTTTGCGCCGCTCGAGCAGCCAGTCCGGGAAGTAGCTGCCCTGGCGTAGCTTGGGAATGGCCACGTCGATGGTGCCGGCGCGGGTGTCGAAATCACGGCTGCGGTAGCCGTTGCGGCTATTGGACCGCTCGTCGCTGCGTTCGCGGTAGCCGGCCCCGCAGACCGCGTCGGGTTCGGCGCTCATCAACGCGTGGATGAACGCCGACAGCAGACCGCGGAGCATGTCCGGGCTGGCCTGGGCGAGTTGATCGGCCAGCAACTGCTCGGAGTCGATAAAGTGGGGTGAGGTCATCGCGTTGTCTCCTTCGATTGACTTTGCTGATCGTTCGAAGGATCACGCGGTGACCGCCCTCTACCGGGTTACGACACGCCCCCACCGGACCTACCGGCTCATACACCACGCCCCTGGACGTAACTAGCTGATTTCCCATGTCGCTTGCCAGGGTGATGGGACCACCTGATTGCCAGGAGGATGGGACCACCGTGGCGCGTTATTGAGGATGCTCGTCGGGGTGGTCTGGGTCAAGCCGGCCGCCGCGGGTGCGTTGGCGGTAGGACGGTCCCTCGATGACCAGGGTGTGGGCCGCAGCGGTGAGTCGGTCGATCGCTGACTGGGCCAGCAGCGTGTCGGCGGTCATGGTCAGCCATTCGGCGGGTTCTCGGTTGGAGGTCACGATGGTGGTCTTGGTCTGGTGGCGTTCGACGATGATTTCGTAGAAGTCGCTGGTTTCGGTGGCGTCGAGGGGTCGCAGCGCGAAGTCGTCGATGATGAGGACGTCGATGGCGGTCAGTCGGCGGATTTCGGCGTCGACGGTGTTGTCCAGGCGGGCGGCGCGCAGTCGGGTAAACAGTTTGTCGGCACGGCCGAATAGGACTGTGTGCCTACGGCGAATTGCCATGTGCCCGAGTGCTGTTGCCAGGTGCGTCTTGCCTACTCCGACGGGCCCAAGCACGATCGCGGATTGGCCTGCGTCGAGGAACCGCAATGAGGTCAGGTCACCGAGCAGGGTGCGGTCATAGCGTAGGTCCTGTTGTGCGGTCCAGGTGTCGAAACGCATGCTCGGGTCGAGTCCGGCTTTGGTCGCCCGCAGGGCGGCTGAACGGGACTCGCGCCGGGATACCTCGTCGGCGAGCAGCGTTTCGAGGAATCCGATGTGGCTGAGTTTGTGTTGGCGGGCCAGTGCGGCCCGTTCGGGCAGGGTGTCGGCCAGCGCCCCGAGTTTGAGCGCTTTGAGCAGTCGGAGCAGGTCAGCGCCGACCGGGTCTGCGGCCACGCGGTTGGTAGTGGTCATATCAGCAGGTCCCCTCGGAATCGGTGTTAGTGATGACAGTCAATGCTGTTGAGGTGGTATTGAATTCGGATGGGTCACGCGAGAACCGGGTAGCGGTTTGGCCGACGGCCCGCGGCAGCGCCGGGATCGTTTTCTCCGTGGCACGCTCGAGCATCGAGGCGATCTTGTTGACCGAGACGACATCAAGATCCAGTGCCATCGAACAGGCCTGCTCGACACGCTGCGCGCCGTAACGGCGCACCAGGCCCTGGAGTCGGTAGACGGTGCGCATCCGGGTCCACGGCAGCGGGTCATCGAGGATGCGTTCGGCGTAGATCCCGACGTTCGGGCCATAGGCGGCGCAGGTGGAGATCAGCGTCGTCAAGTCCCGCAGCGCGTAACCGGCCTTGTGTTCGGGTAGATCGGCGCGGTCGGTGCTGCGACCACCGGGCGGTTGGCGGGGGTGGACTTTGACCAGCACACCGCGACGGTAAAACTTCACCAGCTCACCGTCGGCACGCACGTCCAGCGTGGTGCCGATCCACTGCTCGGGCAGCGAATACAGGGCCTTGGCGACCTCGGCGTGGAAGTCGCGGTGCACCTTGACCGCCTTGAACACCGGCACGTCGTAGGCGCCCGGCACCGCGAGCAGCATCGGTTGTTCCTCAGCGGTGAACACCTCCAGTGGACGTGCACAGGTGCTGCCGTGGATGCGGGTTCCGGCGGTATGGGAACACCAGGTGGTCGCGGCTTGCTGCGCCTGCTCGAGACTGGTGAATGTCTCACCGTCCCAGAAGTTTCGGCGCACGTACTGCACCGCCCGTTCCACCCGTGGTTTATCTTTCGGGGAACGCACCCGGGCCGGGTCGGTGAGGAACCCGACATGACCGGCGTAGTCGAGCCACCCCTGGGTGAACTGCGGATTGACCGCATCAGCGGCGGCGATCACCGGTTTCAAATTGTCCGGGATCAGCACCGCGAACACCCCGCCGAAGAACTCCCACGCCGCCTGGCAGCCGGCGATCACCGCCACCAGGGTCTGCGAGTAGGTCAGCCACACGAACATGTGCCGGGAGTAGACGGCGGTGAAGATCAGCGCGTGCACCTTGCGGCGCCGCCCATCGTCGGCGTCGGTGAGCATCCCGAGGTAGCCGAAGTCGATCTGGCATTCCACCCCGGGATCCCCGTCGGCGACCCGCACGGTGGTGTCCTTGCGGCCGAAACCGCAACGCTCACCGGCGAATCGGTTCAACGTGCGATACGGCACCGAGCAACCTTGACGGGCCAGCAGCGTGTGGATCTTGGTGATCGTCAACGGACGCTGCTCACCCTCGCCGGCCACCCACGCGGTGATCTGGTCCTCGAACCCCAGCAGCTGTTCCCACGCCGCACCGTGGCCATCCGGGCGTACCGGGCGCACCGCGTCGGCGACAGCCCCGATCAACCCGTCATCGACGGCCTCAACGCCATCGCTGCGGTGCAGACCAGCCGCTTGCGCCGCCTCGACGTAGCGGCGCACAGTTTTGCGGTCCACGCCGCAATGCGCGGCGATCGTGCGGTAGCCCGGTGCCGGTAGCCCGGCGACCCCCAGCCACACCCGCAGCACTTCCCTGATCTCGTTCACACTGACCTCCCGAAAAGCCATGCCCGCCGCCTCCGTGACTTGGACCGTCACGGCGATCAAACGAACAGATGAAGAGACCACCGACGCGACGCGCCGGTGGTCCCATAACTGGCAATCCAGGTGGTCCCATCACCCTGGCAAAATCAGCTCACACTGGCCCCATCCTCCTGGCAGACGACA
>NZ_JBYCLD010000207.1:0-4209 GCF_057473725.1 Mycobacterium sp. TH-M11
CCACCGGCCCCGCCGTCACCACCGGCCTGACCAGCACCACCGTTACCGCCCGCCGTACCCGCAGTGCCGTCAATACTGCTCGAGGTACCAGCCGCACCAGCCGTGCCCGCGCTACCCGCAGCGCCATTCGCCCCGGCGTACCCGTTACCGCCAGCCCCGCCATACCCGGCGTTACCGCCATCACCCTCAACACCAGAAGCCGCATGCGTCGTGCCATCAGCCTGCAAACCACCCACACCGCCGGCCCCGCCGTCACCACCGTTACCGCCCGCCGTACCCGCCGTGCCATCGATGTGAGCAGCCGTACCGTTAGCACCGGCAACACCGTTAAGGCCATCGCCGCCGTTACCGCCGTTGCCACCGATACCGGCGCCGCTGGCACCGGTGCCGCCGTCACCACCGACGCCGCCGTTACCACCGACACCGCCGACGCCACCGGCGCCGCCATCGCCGCCATCGCCGAGCCACACCGAGCCAGTACCCCCGGTGCCGCCGGTGCCGCCGGACACATCGGCGCCATAGCCCGCACCGCCGGTCCCGCCGGTCCCGCCGTTGCCGGCCGCAAATGCGCCTAAGAGGTCTTGGGCTTGGCCGGTGTCACCGCCGGCGCCGCCGTTACCGGCGGCCACATCCAGCCCGCCCGCGCCGCCGTCACCGCCCAACCCGCCGTTGCCGTACATCTCGCCACCGGCACCGCCAGCGCCGCCGTCGGCGCCCAGCCCGCCGGCGCCGCCGTCGCCGCCATTGCCCCAGCCCCCGGCATCCCCGCCGTTGCCGCCGGCCACACCGGGATCAGCGGCCTCGTCGTAGCCGTTACCGCCGTCGCCGAACCACAACCCGCCGTTACCGCCGGTGGGGTCCGCCGCCGTCCCGTCGGCGCCGTTGCAGATCAGGCCGCAAAAGCCGTCGGTCGCGAAATACGGGTTGATCGCATTGTCGACCTGCTCACCGAACGGGCTGGCGATCCACGACTGCAACTCCTGCTGCAGTGGCAGCCAGAAGTCGGTCTGAAACAAGTCCGCGGCCGACGTGGAACCGGCCGCCGCGGCCGACGCTGCCAGCGGATCGCCCACCGACGCCGGATCGAAGCCGGCCACCACACTGCTCAAATCCGCGCCGAGCGCGGGGTCAAAGCTGCCCAGCGAATTGATCAGCGGGTCGAGGATCGCATCCAGCACGTCAGCCCGGGCCGCCGGCACGTTGGCCAGCGGCCCCAACCCCAACGCCAAAAACGCCCCGGCGCCACTACCCAGCCCGGCGATCCGCACCACCCGACGACGACCGGCCTTGCCCGTGCCCTTGCCCTTGCCCGACCGTTGATTCCTCTTCGAGTGCCGACCGGCCATTCGGTGTCCTTTCAGAGCAACCACAATTAGCTACATGGGTAATTTTGTTAAGTTAGGACTTAACTTACGCAGAGTCAATTGAACGCGCGGAGAACCCTTCCGGCAGCTCCACTGGCGCAACCCCGAGGCGATAAAATGCCGTATTAGCAGGCTCTTTACCTCAATCACCGACGCTCGACTTCGGCGTCGCCTCGACCCTCAATCCAGCGCCGGGAAGATGTGAAATTTCCCCGAGCCTCTCAGCTTCGACAGGGGATGCCTTAACTCGCGCGCCTTGACACGCCCGCTGACCGGCAAAACCGCGACCACCGCACGCCCAAACGCGACACAGCCAGCCAGCCGTCCGCGCACTTGATTGTGGTTTGCCACGATCCTGTGGACGCAGGCGTACTCGTAAGGCTTCATCACCCCGACGCCCCGTCGATCAGCTCCCAGCGACGTCGTCCATCTCGAGCGCGTCCCCCTTTTCGAGCGTCACCAGGTCACGCGGAAGTTCGGCCAATCCCCCCACCGCGCATCTCTAGATCCTCAATTTGGGAGCATGATATGGCTGGGCTAGCCGCGGATCAGGTCGGACAGTCGCCCGGCCAGGTCCTCCGATCGCCACCGCGCGGTGACCCACTCGCGGCCAGCGGCGCCCATCGCGGCGGCGCGATCCGGGTCGGCCAACAGTTCGCTGACGGAGTCGGCGATCTGTTGTACCGAAGTACCGTCGACCACCATCCCGGTTTTGTTGTGCTGCACCGTCTCCGGCGCCCCCCCAGAGGATCCGGCGATGACCGGAACGCCGGTCGCCGAAGCTTCCAGGAATACGATGCCGAGCCCCTCGACATCCAGTCCGGCGCCGCGGGTGCGACACGGCATGGCGAACACGTCCGCCATCGCGTGGTAGGCGGGCAGTTCGGCGAAGGGAACGCCGCCGGTGAACGTGACGTGATCGGTGACGCCGAATCGTTCGGCCAGTACGCGCAGCGTCTCCAGATACGGACCGCCGCCGACGATCACCAGCGCGGCGCCATCCACCCGCTGCCTGATCGCGGGCAACGCTCGGATCAACATGTCCTGGCCTTTGCGCGGCACCAACCGCGACAGGCACAGCACCGTGGGCCGCCGACCCAGCCCGTAGCGCTTGCGCATCTCGTCGCGGCCGGCGGCATCGGGCCGGAAGCGCTCGATGTCGACGCCGGGCGGCAGGTGTTCCAGGGCCGCCTGCGGCCCGAACGCCGCGGCGAATCGGCCTCGCGTGTAACGACTGACGTAGGTCACGACGTCGCTGTCGTCACCGATCCGGCGCAGTACCGAGCGGGCAACCGGCAGCATCGACCACCCCACCTCATGGCCGTGGGTGCTGGCCAGCACGCGGCGCGCACCGGCCCGCCGAGCCCGCCGGGCCAGCAGGGCCAGCGGTGCGGCGGCACCGAACCAAACCGTGTCGATGTCGTGCTCGGTGATCAACCGTCGCATCCGCGCGTCGACGCCTGCGACGGGCAGCATCAAAGTCCCGGGATGGCGCACGACGCGATAGCCGACGGTCCGGGCGTCAAAGGCGTCGGCATCTTTCCAGTGCGGGGCGTACACCGTCAGGGTGTGCTCCCCCGCCGCCGCCAGCCGCGTCACCAGGTCGACCAGATAGGACTGAATACCGCCGCGCCGGGGCGGAAAGTCGTTGGTTACCAGCAAGACCCGGGCCACCTTGGAAGGCTAGCCTGTGGCTCAGCCGGTGCGCTGACGGGCCAGCCAGCGCTGCCATTCGGCCAGTATTGCGGCGTCATCGGCACCGAGCACCTCATGAACCGCGCTCTGCACGTCGATGTGGTGATCGCCGCACGCCGCCTCGTAAAGCGCGCGCAGTGTCGGCGCGCCGCGGGTGTCGGCGACGAAGAGCGCGAACAGCCAGGCGCGGTCATAGGCCTGGGACCGTTGCGGCCCCGGCTCGGCCAGGGCGGCGTCGGACGGCAGCGTGCTGGGCGTCGCGATCTCGGGCACTGGGCTGTGCGGCCGTGCGACATAGTCCGCGACGCCTTCGGTTAGCCATTGCGGTGCATCGACGGCGGTGTCGGCGCGCGCAGCGTAATGAAAGAGCTCATGGGTCACCACGATTTGCAGTGCGTAATCGCTCATGCCTGCCGCGCCGGGCGCTAAGACAATCCGCTGGCCTTGCGCAGTCCGCCGAGCGGGATTCACTTGGTCGGCGACCGCGATCGCGGCAATGTCGGCCCATTGCGCGCTGGACCCGCCGCCGGCCGTCGCCTCGAATTGCTGCCGGGTCCCGGTAGCGACCACGTCGATGTCTCGGGGCCAATCACGGCCCCAGAACGCGTCCACCGCGTCGATCGCCGGGCCGACGTCCGCGACCATTCGAGCCAGCAGGGCTTGCTGCCGCGATCCGCCGAGATTGGTCATTCGCACGGTGCGGTCACCAACCGCAACGGCGCTGGGCGGCGAAACGTCGTGGCCCATCGTGGTCGCGACGAGAGCGCCGAAAACCAACTCTGCGATGAGCACGCCGGCCAACAACCGGCGCATTGCTCTAGTAGCGGCGGGCGCCGTAGATCGGGCCAGAGGAATTCATCGGCACGACCCGTACCGGCACGCCGTAGGTGGACGAGTGGACCATCAATCCGTCGCCGATGTAGATCCCGGCGTGCGAGGCGTCTGAATAGAAGGTCAGCACGTCACCGGGCTGCAGGTCGGACAGCGCAATCGGTTGTCCACCATGCGCCAGCGCCTGGCTGGAGTGCGGCAGCGCAATACCGGCCTGCTGGAACGCCCACATCACCAGGCCCGAACAGTCGAATCCACCCGGCGAGGAGCCGCCCCACGAGTAAGGGTCACCGACCCGCGTCAGCGCGGCCTGAACGGC
>NZ_JBYCLD010000208.1:0-3218 GCF_057473725.1 Mycobacterium sp. TH-M11
GGTTCGCAACTCTCGACCAGTCCATACCCCTTGACGCTGTCCGGCACGCCGACACGCACAATCTGACGCTGATCTGATTTCGCCCGTCGCGCACTCGCGAGAATCGCATCGGCCTCATTGGTCACACGTCGGCGTGGGCTATCGGACATGTCGGTAGTCGCCGGTACCGTTCCGGCGCAAGGATGCACCCGGGCTATGAGTAGGGGGCCACATGACCGTCGCCAACGCTGCCGACGAGACGCCGACAACAGACCTGTCCGCTTACTTGCCGCTGCTGACACGGTTGCGCAATGGCACACGGCCGCAGCCGGATTGGTCGACGATCGTCGATGATGCCGTCAAGGTCTGGGCACGCCCGGGGTTCGATACCTTGCTCGCGATACCGGGGTTGAGGTTCGAGCCGTTCGACTATCAGTTGCAGACGGCGCGCACCGTGTTGCGGCGGATGCGCGGCCGGGGCATTTTGGCCGACGAGGTCGGGCTCGGCAAGACGATCGAGGCGGGATTGGTGCTATCCGAGTTACGCATGCGCGGGCTCGCCAACCACGTGCTCGTGGTCGTCCCCGCGGGACTTGTCGACCAATGGCGCGACGAGCTCGAGCGCAAGTTCGGGGTGCCGACCGTGGTCGCTCAATCTGAGTCGACGTCCGCCCGCGAGAGCGGCATGGACCGACCGGTCACTATCGCATCGCTCGCTGCCGCTCGCCGCGATCCACTGCTGGGCAGGCTCACCGCTGCCAACTGGGATCTGGTGATCTTCGATGAGGCGCATCGGCTCCGCAATCCGCGAAGCGCGTCAGGCAAGCTCGCGCGCAGTCTCCAAGCTCGTTACCTGCTGATGCTGACCGCAACACCGGTGGAGAACAAGCTGTCCGACCTGTACCAGTTGGTCAGTCTCGTCGCGCCCGGGCTGCTGGGCACGCCCGCCCAGTTCCGCGCCAAACACGCTGCGGCATCGGCTGAATCGAAACCACAGAATCTTGAGGATCTGCGCGCACGGACCCGAGAGGTGATAGTCAGACATCGCCGCAGCGAGGTGGCGGTGATGCTGCCGCCTCGCCTCGCCGAGACGGTGATGGTAACGCCCGGCATCCACGAGGCCGGCCTCTACGCCGATATCGTTCGGCGAATCAGGTCAGCGGCAACGGGGCCGCGACGGGCGCGGTTCACCCTGCGGGGCCTGACCCGACTGGCCGGTTCCAGCCCCGCGGCCGCCGCACCTACGCTCGCGAAGCTCGGATGGGCCGACCTCGCTGAGTGTGCCCGCGCCATCCGAGAGCCGAGCAAAGTGCGGGTACTCGTCGAACTCCTTCAGCGCCACCTCAGCAAGGGTGAGAAGGTGCTGGTGTTCACCGGGTTTCGCCAAGCACTGGATGGACTCGTCGCCGCGGTCGAGGCCGCCGGGATGACGTCCGCGGTGTATCACGGCAGCCTTACCCGGGCGGAGAAGGAGTCGGCGATCGCGCAATTCCGCGGCGAAACGCCGATCCTGCTGTCGACCGAGTCAGCGGGTGAGGGTCGCAACCTGCAGTTCTGCCACGTCATGGTGAACTTCGATCTGCCGTGGAACCCCATGCAGATTGAACAGCGGGTCGGCCGGCTGCATCGGGTCGGGCAGGAACACGATGTGACGCTGACCAATCTGGTCTCCCGGGGCAGCATCGAACAACGGATCATGCATGTGCTCGAAGCGAAGATCAACCTGTTCGAACTCGTTGTCGGCGAACTTGACATGATCCTCGGCCGGGTCGATGACGACTTCGATTTCGAGACCGAGGTTTTCGATGCGTTCGTCGATGCCGCCGATGACGATGAGTTCGAGCGACGGCTCGACACACTCGGCAACGCGCTCGCCGAGGCAAGAGGCAGCTACCTGCGAAGCCGTGCGGATGTCGACCTGCTGGTGGGCGGGCCGTCGTGACGAACGCTGATGTGGGCCTGGACTTCTGGCTGCGATATGTCGAAGCAATCGGAGGACTCACCGAATCCAGTGGCGATACGGCGCTGGTGATGCTCCCACCGACTCTGCAGACGACGCTGGAGCTTCCCGAGGAGCTGCGGGTCACCGCCGATCCTGATGTGGCCCGCGAGGACGGTGCGACCTTGCTCTCGGCCGGGCATCCCGCGCTGGGACGCGCCGCCGACGCGGTCCTGGCGCTGGGTGACGTCGCCGCGATGGCCGTGGAGGTGGCCGCCACGCCACCACCACCGGTTGAGCACCTGCAGGGAATCGCGCGCGACCAGTTCGCCATCGATCATGGACGGATCGATGCTTCGGGCACACCGACGCGGTCGGTGCGTTCGTTTCTGCGTGTCGGGGCGCTGGTCGACTACACGCTCTCCAGCGACGACCACTACCAGGAATGCGCCGAATGCTGGGTAGACGTGCAGCGGCGACGCCAGCTCCTCACCCAGGTCAGTGGGAAGCTGGCCGCTTTGCCGACGGTGCGGACAGATGGTTCGCTGTCACTCACTGACCTGACCGCCGCGATCGGTTGCGCCGACCGGGATATCGAACAGTGTGCGCAGCGGCGGCGATCCGAGCTCGGTGACGACGTCCGCAAGGTCCGCGACGCGGAGCTCGAACGAGTCGAGGCCTACTACCGCGATGCGCTAGCCACGATCGAGCGGCGGCGAGCGCAAGCTCCTGCCGACCGGCGGGAGCTGCTGGACGCACGCGCCGACAGCGTACGGTCCGAGCGCGCCCGGCGGATCGCCGAAACCCGAGAGAAGTATCAGGCGAGCCACCAAGTTCGGCCGTATCGGTTGCACCTCTACGAAGTGCCGGTATGGCGGTTGCCGGTCGACGTGCGCCGCGGCGACCGGCGGTATCCGTTGACACTCGATTGGCTCATCCCATTGGGCCGTTTCGCCGACATCGCGTGCCCACACTGCGGTGCTGACGGCCAATTGGTCGCCACGAAGACGAGGCTCGGATGCGCCGGCTGTGTTTCCCGCCCCACTGTCCAGATCGCCCCCGAGCCCCCCAGACCACCGGCGCGGCCCGCCGCCACGAAGCCAGACCAGGCGGCCGCGCCACGGCTGACACCCAAGAAGCAGGCGTCCCCGGTACGCGCCCAGCCCGGCGCCCCTCTCAGCCCGACGCCGGCCAGGCTCGACAAACTCGCGGACAAGCTGGCCGGAAAGCTGTGGGAGGCGGTGGTAGGCAACGACCGCCGGGTGGTACGTCTGTGCGTGCCGGATTCGCCTGCTGCGGC
>NZ_JBYCLD010000209.1:0-9739 GCF_057473725.1 Mycobacterium sp. TH-M11
GGAAGACCGAACAGGCCCATCTCGGCCATGCCGGCCACCACTTCGTAGGGGAAGGAGTGTTCGGCGTCATGCTTGGCGGCCACCGGCGCGACCACGCTCTGGGCGAAGTCGCGGACGGCCGTGGCCAGCTGCTGGTATTCGTCGGGAAGCGTCCCGGTCGACAGAAAATCAGTCATGCTCTCCCACTTTCGCCGCAATTCGGGCCAGCGGCTGACCCACTTTGACCTGATCGCCGGCCGCGACCAGAAGTTCGACGATCCCGTCGACAGGCGCCGTCAGCGCATGCTCCATCTTCATCGCCTCGACGGTCACCACGACGGTGCCCGACTCGACCGCGGCGCCGTCTTCGACGCCGACCGCGACGACCGCGCCGGGCATCGGGCTGACCAGTTCGGCGTCACCGCTGCGCTCCTCGTCTGCGCGGACCGGCGCTTCACGTACCTCGTCGAGCACCGCGACGACGCTGTTGCCGGCCAGCCAGACCTTGCTGTCCTGCGCGGCGACGGTGTAGCTGATGCGCAGCCCGTCGAGCGTCACCGTCAGCTGGTCACCTGCCAACGCCGCTCGCAGCGAACGGGATTCACCGTCTTCGATGCGGACCTGGGCGGCGTCAGGGTGACCGATGATGTGCACGTGGTCGGCGCGCTCGCCGGATCGCAGCCGGATGCTCACCGGCGCCCGGCCCCCGATGCGCCATCCGGATGGCACGCCCCACAGATCTGCGCCCGGCGCGGGAAAGCGCCGCAACCATCGGAACGCCGCCGCGGCGACGAACAGTTCGTCGGAGGGTTCGGCAGCGACGAAGTCGCCGGCGCGACGGTCGAGCAGCCCGGTGTCGAGCCGACCGGCGACCACATCGGGGTCGGCCAGCAAGAAGCGGGCGAACTCGATGTTGGTGACCACCCCGAGCACCGCGGTGCCGGCCAGGGCCCGGTCCAGGGTGCGTAGTGCTGCGGCCCGGTCAGGGCCGTGTGCAATGACTTTCGCCAGCATCGGGTCGTAGTCGCTGCCGACGACCATTCCGGCAGACAGGCCCGAGTCGACGCGCACGCCGGCCGCATCGGGTTCCGTCACCGCCAGCACGTCGCCGCCGGTGGGCAGGAAACCGTGAGCCGGATCCTCGGCGTAGACCCGCGCTTCGATCGCGTGCCCGCGCAAAGCAATATCGGCTTGCTCGACGGTGAGCTTCTCCCCTGCCGCGATGCGGATCTGCCACTCGACCAGATCCCACCCGGTCACCAATTCGGTGACGGGATGCTCGACCTGCAACCGGGTGTTCATCTCCATGAAGAAGAACTCGTCCGGACTGTCGGCGGAGACGATGAATTCCACCGTGCCCGCCCCGGTGTAATCCACGCTGCGAGCGGTATCGCACGCGGCGGCGCCGATCCGCGCGCGGGTCGGGGCATCCAGCAACGGCGACGGCGCCTCCTCGATGACCTTTTGATGACGGCGCTGCAGACTGCACTCCCGCTCGCCGAAGTGGACGACGTTGCCGTGCGCGTCGGCCATCACCTGGACTTCGATGTGCCTGGGGCGCAGCACAAATCGCTCCAGGAACAGGGTGTCGTCGCCGAATGCGGCCGCGGACTCACGACGAGCGCTGACCAGTGCGGCCGGCAAGTCGGCCGGTTGCTCGACCATCCGCATGCCCTTGCCGCCGCCACCGGCGGACGGCTTGATCAGGACCGGATAGCCGACCTCGTCGGCGGCGGCGATCAGGTCTGCGTCGCTCAGACCGGGCCGCGCGATCCCGGGAACGACCGGCACCCCGAAGGCCGACACCGTGCGCTTTGCCGCGATTTTGTCGCCCATCGTCTGGATGGCGCCCACCGGCGGTCCGATGAACGCGATCCCGGCTTTGTCCAGCGCCACCGCGAAATCGGCGTTCTCCGATAGGAATCCGTAGCCAGGGTGCACCGCCTGAGCACCGGTGCGCCGCGCGGCGTCGACGATCGCGGCGATGCTGAGGTAGCTGTCTCGCGCCGCCGCCGGGCCGATGGCGATCGCCACGTCGGCCTCGGCCACGTGCCGCGCGTCGACATCGGCGTCGCTGTACACCGCGACCGAGCGAATGCCCATCGCCTTGAGCGTGCGAATCACCCGAACGGCGATCTCGCCGCGGTTGGCAACCAGGACGGTGTGAAATCCCATCGCGCTCACATCCGGAAGACGCCGTAGGAGACCGGTCCGACCGGTGCGGTGGACGCCACCGAAAGCGCCAGTCCGACAACAGTTCGGGTGTCTGCTGGGTCAATCACGCCGTCGTCCCAGAGCCGGGCCGTCGAATAATACGGGTTACCCTGATGTTCGTATTGGGCGCGGATCGGGGCTTTCAACGCTTCTTCCTCCTCGGCGGTCATCTCACCGCGCACGGTCGCCAGCACCGAGGCCGCCTGCTCACCGCCCATGACCGAGATCCGCGCATTGGGCCACATCCACAGAAAGCGTGGCGAATACGCCCGCCCGCACATCGAGTAGTTGCCCGCGCCGTAAGACCCGCCAATCACCACGGTGAGCTTGGGCACCCGTGCACAGGCCACCGCGGTCACCATCTTCGCACCGTGTTTGGCGATCCCGCCGGCTTCGTATTCGCGGCCGACCATGAACCCGGAGATATTCTGCAGGAACAGCAGCGGCACCATCCGCTTGTCGCACAATTCGATGAAATGTGCACCCTTGACCGCAGATTCGGAAAACAACACACCGTTGTTGGCCACGATGCCGACCGGGTGGCCGTGGATGTGGGCGAACCCGGTGACCAGCGTGGTGCCGTAGTCGGCTTTGAACTCGACGAACTCGCCACCGTCGACCAGTCGGTCGATGACATTGTGCACGTCGTAGGGAATCCGGGGGTCGACAGGAACCACGTCATAGAGCTCGGACTGGTCGGCGATCGGGTCCACCGCGGGCCGCACGTCCCAGATCCGCGGTTCGCGCGGGCCCAGCGTCGAGACGATGCGCCGGACGATCCGTAACGCATCGCGGTCGTCGTGGGCGAGATGGTCGGTGACGCCGGAAGTCTTCGAATGCAATTCTCCCCCACCGAGATCCTCGGCCGAGACCACTTCCCCGGTGGCCGCCTTCACCAGCGGCGGGCCGCCCAGGAAGATGGTGCCCTGGTTACGCACGATCACGGCTTCGTCGCTCATCGCCGGAACGTACGCACCGCCTGCCGTGCACGATCCCAGTACCGCGGCAATCTGCGGGATGCCCTGTGCGCTGAGATTGGCCTGGTTGTAGAAGATCCGGCCGAAATGCTCGCGGTCGGGGAATACCTCGTCCTGCCGCGGCAGGAACGCACCGCCGGAGTCGACCAGATAGATGCAGGGCAGTCGATTCTGGCTCGCGATCTCCTGGGCGCGCAGATGCTTTTTCACCGTAATCGGGTAGTAGGTACCACCTTTGACGGTTGCGTCATTGGCCACGATCATGCATTCACGGCCGGAGATCCGGCCGACTCCGGTGATGATGCCGGCGCCGGGGCACTCGTCGTCGTACATTCCATCGGCGGCCAGCGGCGCGATTTCGAGCAGCGGGCTGCCCGGATCGAGCAGTCCGTCGACGCGATCGCGCGGCAACAACTTGCCGCGGTCGACATGACGGGCGCGGGAACGTGGCGAGCCGCCCAGTGCCGCTGACGCAAGCTTGCCGCGCAACTGCTCCACAAGAGCGTTGTGCGCGTTGCGGTTTTCCGCAGGTGAGGTCATCGGTCACACGCCAATTTCGGTTAATGGTCACTAACTCGTGCTATGTTAGTGGGGATTAACCGAACTGTCCAGGGAGGCGCGATGGCGGCGACCGCTCCGGCCGACCACGGCGACCCCGACGCTGCGCCGAACCCCCGCAGCCGGCGAAAATCGGATCGCCGCCTGCAATTGCTCGGTGCCGCCGAGCGGCTGTTCGCCGAGCGCGGCTTCCTCGCGGTTCGCCTCGAAGATATCGGCGCCGCAGCCGGAGTGAGCGGTCCCGCGATCTACCGGCACTTCCCCAACAAAGAGTCGCTGCTGGTCGAGTTGCTGGTCGGCATAAGCACCAGGCTGCTCGCCGGCGCGCGGGAAGTCCGGTTGCGCGAAACCGACGCGGCCGCGGCGCTGGACGGGCTGATCGACTTCCATCTCGACTTCGCCCTGGGCGAGCCGGACCTCATCCGGATCCAGGACCGCGACCTCGCCCATCTCCCGGCTACCGCGGAGCGCCAGGTGCGGCGCGCCCAGCGCCAGTACGTCGAAGTCTGGGTGGGCGTGTTGCGCCACGTCGAGCCGGGGCTCGCCGAGGCCGACGCCCGACTGATGGCGCATGCCGTGTTCGGGCTGCTGAACTCCACGCCGCACAGCCTGAAACCAGACTGCGGCGCACGGTCGCGGGCGGTGCTGCGGGCGATGACGGTGGCCGCGTTGACCGTTGCCGCAGCATCGGTGTGACCAGCACTTCCGGCGTCCATCAGACATTTCGGCGCCGACCGTTGTGCTGCAGGTACGCTGCAGAAATGAGGTGGGTATGAGCGATCGACGTCATCTCGGGCACACGCGTTCGGCGCAAGATCAGACTGAGCAAACCCAACGCCTGAGCCAGCCGTACCAGCCCTATGCAGATCCGGCCTACAGTTCCCAGCCGACTTATCCGCCGCCGTATTACTCCGATGCGTCTTACGATCCCAATTCGGCAAACCCGACCGACAGACTGCCGCAATATTGGCGGCAGGGTCAGCCGCCCCCGAATCAGCCGCCGCAAGAGCCCGAGCCCGGAAAGCCCAGGACGCCGCGCTGGCTCTGGATCGCCGCGGCCGCGGCGGTGGTGCTGGTGGCCGCGCTGGTCGTCGCGTTGGTGATCGCCAACGGCACGGCCCGAAGGCAAACCGCGGTGCCGGCGCTGCCGTCGACGCCGAGCTCGCGGACTGCCATCCCCGCGGTACCCCACTCGCCGTCGCAGTCGGCCCAGGCACCCGAGCCCGCCACCACCGGGCCCAGTCAGTCGACCGATCCGAGCGCGATGCAGACCGTGACCTACAACGTCATGGGCGACGGCCGCGCCATCAGCATCACCTACGTGGACACCGACGGGATGATGCAGACCGAGTTCAACGTCGCGTTGCCGTGGACGAAAGAGGTCAGCTTGTCCGAGTCCGGCAGCAAAACGCCCACCGTCACGATCGTCAACATCGGACATGACGTCACGTGCACGGTCACCGTGGATGGGTTGGAGATCAGCCACCGCAGCGGCGCCGGGCTGACGATCTGCAGCGGCAACGGCTGAGGCTCAGTCGGCCAGCGCCATCCGGTGCGGGGTTCGCACCAGCATCAGGCCCACCAGCCCGACGATCATGACCAGACACAGGCCGCCCATTCCGGCCCGCACCGCGCCGAACACGTCGACGAACACCGAGAACAGCCACGGCCCCACGAACGACACCGCACGCCCGGTCATCGTGTAGAGGCCGAAAGCCACGCCTTCCTTGCCGTCGCTGGACATCCGCAGCAGCAAGGTGCGGGCCGACGCCTGCGCGGGCCCGATGAACAGGCACAGCAACAGCCCGGTGGCCCAGAACGCGCGCGGCCCCGACAGCGCCATCATCGCCAATCCGGCGCCGATGATGCAGGCCAGCGATCCGACGATGACGGGTTTCGAGCCGATCCGGTCGTCGAGGAATCCGCCGGCAACGGCGCCCAGCGCGGCCACCACGCTGGCGGCTACCCCGAAGATCAGGACAGCGTCGGGCGCGATCCCGTAGGCGTTGACGCCGAGCACCCCGCCAAAGGTGAACACACCGGCCAGTCCGTCTCGAAAGATCGCCGACGAAAGCAGGTAGTAGACCAGATTGCGATCTCGACGCCATTCGCCAACCAGGTCCTGCCAGAGTTTGCGGTAGCCACCCAGCGCGCTATGGGTGGGGATGGCTGCGCTCGACGACGGAAAATTGTGCGCAGTCAGCAGCAGCGGCGTCGCAAACGTCACGAACCAGCCGGCCGCGACCAGCATCGCGATCCGGACGTTCATCCCGTCGCCCACCGGCAGGTGCAGAAATCCGCGGGTGGGCCCCTTCCCGTCGATGCAGCCGAAGTAGACCACCAGTAACAACCCGACGCTGCCGACGAACGCGGCGGCCAGGCCGAAGCCGGAGATCCGCCCGGAGTTGTCCCGCGTCGTGAGCTGTCGCAGCATCGCGTTGTACGGAACGCTGGCCAGGTCGCCGCACGCCGCACCGAGCGCGAGCAGGGTCAGCCCCGCCCACAAGTAGTCCGGTCGCTCACGGATCAGGCTCATCGCGCTGACCAAGGCCACCACCAGGCCGGTCAGTACCGTCAGTGTGAGGCGGCGCCGCCGGGGGTTCTCCACCCAGACACCGATCACCGGCGCCAACACCGCGATGGACAGCCCGGCGATCGCCAAGGCCCGGCCCAGCCAGCTTGCCGGCGTAACGCCACCTGGCAGACCTTTGCCGACGGCACCGGTGAGATAGACCGAGAACACGAACGTCACCACCACGGCGCTCACGCCCGCCGAACCGGTGTCCCACAGCGCCCACGCCACCGCTTGCGACCGCTTGGTGCCGGGTGGAACGTGGCTGCTGGATTCAGACATCGTTGGTCTGTCTACCATTGGCGCATGCCGGTCCCCGCTCCCAGCCCCGATGCTCGCGCAGTTGTAACCGGGGCTTCACAGAACATCGGCGCGGCGCTGGCCACCGAATTGGCCGCTCGCGGCCACAATTTGATCATCACAGCGCGGCGCGAAGATCAGCTCAACGCGCTGGCCGGCAGCCTGGGCGAGAAGTACGGCGTGACCGTTGAGGTGCGGCCCGCTGATCTCTCCGACACCGCCGAACGGTCAAAGCTGCTCGACGAGTTGGCCACCCGGAATGTCTCGATCTTGTGCGCCAATGCCGGGACCGCGACCTTCGGGCCGGTCGCCACGCTCGACCCCGCGGTGGAGCGTGCCCAGGTACAGCTGAATGCGGTCGCGGTGCATGACATGGTGTTGGCGGTGCTGCCGGGCATGCTCGAGCGCAGAGCCGGCGGCATCTTGATTTCCGGTTCAGCAGCCGGTAATTCACCGATCCCCTACAACGCGACGTACGCGGCAACCAAGGCGTTTGCGAACACCTTCAGCGAGTCGCTGCGTGGCGAACTTCGCAAAACCGGTGTGCACGTTACGGTTTTGGCCCCCGGCCCGGTGCGCACCGAACTGCCGGGCCCGGCTGACGCGTCGATCGTCGAAAAGCTGGTACCCAATTTCTTGTGGATCTCCACCGAATACACCGCGAAGAAATCGCTGGATGCACTGGCGCACAACAAGATGCGCATCGTACCCGGGGTGACGTCCAAGGCGATGTCGGCGGCCAGCCAATACTCACCGCGCGCGATCGTCGCGCCGATCGTCGGACGCTTCTACAAGAAGATGGGCGGCGGCTGACCTAGCGACGGCGTTTGCTGCCGCCCCCGAACATGCTGCGGATGAGCTCGGTGCCGAGCACCTTGAGGAAGTTCTGGAAGCCGCGACTGTTGACGAATCGACCGAACCAGCCAGGCTTTTTCGCCGCCTCGGGCGCGTTCTTCGACCCCGTCGGCCGCGACGGTTGTTCGGCTTGCGCCTTGGCCTTTTCGGCTTCGATTTTCTCGTAGGCGGATTCGCGGTCCTTGGTCTCGCCGTACGTTGCCTGCAGGGGGCTGCCCTTGGCGGCCGCGCTGATCGCCTCGTCTCCCAGGGCGGCCATCAACGACCGGGGCGAGCGCAGCCTGGTCCAAGCCACCGGGGTCGGGGCGCCGCGTTCGGAGAGCACAGTGACCACCGCTTCGCCGATGCCCAGTGACGTCAGCGCCGACGCCAGGTCGTAGACATCGGTTTTCGGGTAGGTACGGACGGTCCTCGTCAGCGCTTTCTGGTCGTCTGGAGTAAACGCCCGCAGCGCGTGCTGGATGCGCGCGCCCAATTGAGAGAGCACCTCGTTGGGCACATCGGTCGGCAGCTGCGTGCAAAAGAACACCCCGACCCCGCGTGAGCGGATCAGCTTGACCGTCTGCTCGACCTGCTCCAGGAACGCCTTGGACGCTTCGCTGAACAGCAGATGGGACTCGTCGAAAAAGAACACCAGCTTGGGTTTGTCGACGTCGCCGATTTCGGGCAGGGTCCGGAAAAGATCGGACAGCACCCACATCAGAAAGGTGGAGAACAGCACCGGTCGGGCCGCTTGAGCACCGAGTTCCAGCAACGAGATCACGCCACGACCCTTGTCGTCGAAACGCAAGAGATCCGTGGGCTTTAACTCTGGCTCGCCGAAGAACGTGTCGGCGCCTTCAGCCTCGAGGTTGACCAGCGCACGCAGGATGACCCCCGCCGTCGTCGCAGAAACACCGCCCAGCGACTTCAAATCCGCCTTGCCTTCGTCGCTGGTGAGCTTGGCGATCACCGCGCGCAGGTCCTTCAGGTCCAACAACTCGTAGTTGTTCTGCTCGGCGTAGTGAAAGATCAACCCCAGAGTAGATTCCTGGGTAGCGTTGAGCCCCAATACCTTTGACAACAAAATCGGCCCGAAGCTGGCGATCGTGGCCCGCACTGGAACGCCGATGCCCTTGGTGCCCAACGACAGAAAGTCCACCGGGTAGGCAGTGGGCGTCCAGTCGTCACCGGTCTCCTTGGTGCGCTCGGTGATCTTGTCGTTACTCTGGCCCGGTCGCGACAGGCCGGACAGGTCACCTTTGACGTCGGCCATCAGCACCGGCACGCCCGCCGCGGAAAGCTGCTCGGCGATCACCTGCAGCGTCTTGGTCTTTCCGGTCCCGGTCGCGCCGGCCACCAGGCCGTGTCGGTTGACGGTGGCCAGCGGGATGCGGATTTGCGCAGCCGGGTCCGCGTTGCCGTCGACGACGACGGCGCCCAGTTCCAGAGCCTGCCCCCCGACGGCGTAGCCAGCCGCGATCTGCTGTGCCGGGGTCGCTGCCGATTCAGTGCCCATAAGACCCTTGTCACTCCCGCAGTCGCCGTGGTCGAAGATCACGCATGACCTTACTGGCTGACGCGGCCGGGCGGGGTGGCTGCAGCCTGCCCAGCTAACTTTGCCTACTGTGAACGCTGTGCGGGACGAATTGGTATGGATCGACTGCGAAATGACCGGGCTGGACCTGGGCTCGGACAAATTGATCGAGATCGCCGTCCTGGTGACCGACAGCGAACTCAATATTCTCGGTGACGGACTCGACATGGTCATCCATGCCGAGGACGCCGCGTTGAATTCGATGGTCGACGTGGTCACCGAGATGCACACCCGCTCCGGTCTCATCGACGAGGTGCGGGCGTCCACCGTGGATCTCGCGACCGCGGAGGCTGCGGCGCTCGACTACATCCGTCAGCACGTCAAGCAGGCCAAAACGGCGCCGCTGGCCGGTAACTCGATCGCCACCGACCGCGGCTTCATCGCGCGGGACATGCCGGCCCTGGACTCGTTTCTGCACTATCGGATGATCGATGTGAGCTCGATCAAAGAACTGTGCCGCCGCTGGTATCCACGGATCTACTACGGTCAGCCGTCCAAGGGACTGGCGCACCGCGCGCTGGCCGATATCCACGAGTCCATCCGCGAGTTGAGGTACTACCGGAGCACTGCGTTCGTGCCCCAGCCCGGGCCCACGACCAGCGAGATCGCCGCTGTCGCCGCCGAGCTCGGTGTCGACTCGGCCGCGCCGGAGGGAGCGGATTCGGCCGCCGACGGCCCGAGCCGCTAGTATCGACGACGCCGCTTCTC
>NZ_JBYCLD010000210.1:0-4809 GCF_057473725.1 Mycobacterium sp. TH-M11
CCATTCTGACCGTGTGGCACAACGGGTCGCAACGTACCTTCACCGCGGGTCATGACGTCATCATCGGACGCGACCTGCGCGCCGACGTCCGCGTCGCCGATCCGCGAATCTCTCGGGCCCATCTGATCCTGCGGTTCGAACAGGGCAAGTGGATTGGCATCGACAACGGTTCGGTCAACGGCACATTTGTCAACCGCTACCGCCGCCCAGTGATCGGCATCCATGATGGGCAGAGCGTCAACGTCGGCAACGCGCGCGGACCGCGGCTAAGGTTCGAGATCGGAGCGCGCCGCGGCGCGGGCGGGTGGCCCGTGCAGCGGACTATGACGTGGTCGACGCCGGTGCGGTCCGAGCCGCCGGCTCCACCACCTCGCCCGGCGCCGTCGCTCTCCCCGTCGGAGCAAAAGACGACCGCGCGGGCTGGACGTCCGTCCGCCGGTCTACCACCAGACCAGGTGACGGCGGCCTACGCCTGCCTCGTCCGCTGGAAACTGCGGCTCAGGCGCTGACGCGATGCACCCGCCCAAGCGCGAGACGTTCGACCTCAGAGCCCGCACCAACACCGATCCCAAAGGCGTCGTGCGGGCAGTTGACGAATACGCCGTGCGGCCGTGGGGGCTCTACCTGGCCCGCCCAACCCCCGGCCGCGCCGAGTTCCACTACCTCGAGTCGTGGCTGCTGCCGTCACTGGGGTTGCGCGCCACGGTCTTTCACCGTAGTCCTGGCCACGAACGCGATTACGACTTCTACCTCGACGTCGGCGAATACACAATGGGCCCGCAGCGCTGGACATCGGAAGACCATTACCTCGACATGGAGGTTCGCACCCACGCCGGGGTCGATGTGACCGATATTGACGAACTGCTCGACGCCGTCCGGCACGGTCTGCTGACGCCCGAGGCCGGCGAGTTGGCCGTACGCAGGGTACTGCACGCCGTGGACGGCTTGGCTCGCAACAACTACGACCTCACCGCGTGGCTGGCCAGCGAGGGTATGCCCGTCGAATGGCGCTGACCTCGGCGGTGTGGTCTCGCTTTTCGCGCGTTCGATCAGCGTCTCCAACAGTGCCCGGCCGTGCGCGACCCGAACGTGCCTTGCGGGCGTTGCCGGTTTTCCGGGCGGGGTCAGGCGGGTATGGAGCATTGATGGGTTTGAGTAATCGCCGGCCTCGTCGGCACACCGGGCGGAGCATCGCACCTCGGCGGCGTGGCCAAGGACCGTGTTTCGTCGTCCAGCACCACGAGAAACGCGACGACCGCTTCGACTTGCGCCTCGAGATCGACGGCGTCCTGGTGTCGTGGGCGATCCCCCGCGGGCCGGACGCGAACCCGCAGAACCAGAGAATGGCACGGCGCATCGCCGATCATCCGCTGGACCAATCCGGCATCGAGGTCGACGACGATGTCACCGTCTTGGATCACGGCACCTACGCAAACACCACCGGACACGAGATGGCGACGTGCCTGCGGCGCGGGCATCTGGCGGTCTTGCTGAACGGCCAGAAAATGCACGGCGGCTACGCATTGACCCGCGTTCGCGAAGGCGAAGACGAGACATGGTTGCTGGTCAAGCGTCGCGACGGGGCTACCGATGCGGTCAACCGGTTCAAGCGCGAACGGTAATCTGTGCGGTCATGGGCATTGTGCACAGATGGATGGCAGTCGCCGCGGCGGTTACCTGTGCGCCGCTGATACCCGCCACCGCGCGGGCCGACTTGCACAACATCACCTACATCGCTCGCGTCGACGGCGTGGCGCCTGGCAGTGTCGCTACCTTCATCACCGCCGACAACCAAACCAACATGGCGCAACTGGGTACGTTGCCGGGTAGTTCATTTCAGGCCAACGCGGTGCTACCCGACCCGCACCACGCCGGGATGCAGATTGCGGTCAAGTGGCCGTATTCGGCGAATGTGCATTGCGAAATCGATGTCGACGACCAGGTGTTTGTCCAGGTCGACCAGATGGCCCGGCCGACTCCGGGCAGCACCGACCCGATGAACGGCGTGGTGGCCTGTGGAGCGCCACTGCCTATTCCGGCTGTCTAGGCCGCCAGTTCGTCGTGTCCGCCCAGGCCCAGGCCTCGCGGTAGGCGTGGCCGAACCACGGCTCCTTCGCGACGTCGCCTGGGAGGTCGCCGGTCCGCTGCGCTGCGCGCTTGACAGCCAAATACCCTTCCCGCGCCTCAGGGTTGGCGCTCAGCCAGTCGACGAACAGCAAGGCGAACTGCTGATTGGGCCAGCCGTCCACCCGGAGATGGACGAGCGTCGGCCTACCGGGGTCGGCTGATGCATGAATCCGCTGCTGCCACCGCGATTTATCGTCGATGTGGTCGAACTCCGCGATGGTGCTGCGGGCATCCGGTTTGCTCCGGTCGGAGCTGATCGGCCGGCGTACATACCCCGCGTTGGTCAACGTCTCGGCCAGCGCGTCCGCGTCGGCCAGCGAAGCGACCGTCACCTGCATGTCGATGACATCCTTGGCGTGCATCCCCGGCACCGCCGTCGACCCGATGTGGTCAATGCGAACGGCGCGGTGCCCGCACGCCGTTTTCAGCCGGGCCTCGATGCGCCGGGCCTGATCCGGCCAGGACGAGTCGTAGGGCACCAGGGCCGGCCGCGCGTCGGCCGGCTCGCCGGCATCGAGATTGTGCGCGAACGGCAGGATGCGCTGCCGCCACAGGACCCGCGCCTGCTCGACCAATTCATCTGCGCTGCCGCTGTTGTCGAGCCAGACATCGGCGACCGCGCGCCGCTGTTCTTCGGTGGCCTGCGCAGCGATCCGAGCCCGAGCGTCCTTCTCGCTGAACCCGCGGTGCTCGATCAGGCGCTTCAGTCGCAGGTCTTCGTCGGCGTTCACGATGATGACGATGGGGAACATCGGCGCCATCCCGGATTCCACCAGCAGCGGAATGTCCTCCACGATCACGGCGTCGGGCGCGGCGGCGGCAATCAGTTCCGACCGTCGCTGCCCGACCAGCGGATGCACGATGCCATTCAACGTCTGGCGCTTCTCCTCGTCGCTGAACGCGATCGCGGCCAACGCCGGCCGGTTGAGCGAGCCGTCCTCAGACAGGATCTGCTCACCGAACGCCTCGACCAGCTTGGCCAGGCCCGCGGTGCCGGGCTCGACGACTTCGCGAGCGATCACGTCGCCGTCGACGACGATTCCGCCGAGGTCGCTGAACGTCGCGGACACGGTCGACTTCCCGGCGCCGATACCACCGGACAGGCCAATGCGCAGCACCGCACCAGTGTGTCAGGACGCCGGGACGACGAACGCCCCGACTCGTGGGGAGCCGGGGCGTTCGTGAGGGTTTGACTGTTAGGCGCTGCCTGCCAGCTTCTCCCGCAGAGCGGCGAGCTGCGCGTCGCTGGCCAGCGAGCCACCGCTGGGTGCGTCGTCGCTCGACGAGCTGCTGGACTGCGGGCGGGCGGCCTCCTCGGCCTCGGCAGCGGCGAACTTCTCCATCTGCGCGGTGTGCATCTTGTGCCGACGCTCGGCCTCGGCGTAGCGGGCCTCCCACTCGGTGCGCTGGGTGTCGAAACCTTCGAGCCACTCGTTGGTTTCGGCGTCGAAGCCCTCGGGGAAGATGTAGTTGCCCTGGTCGTCGTAGCTGTCCGCCATGCCGTACTTCGCCGGGTCGAATTCCTCGGTGTAGTCCTCGTTGGCCTGCTTGAGGCTCAGCGAGATCCGACGACGCTCCAGGTCGATGTCGATGACCTTGACCATCGCGTCGTCGCCGACGGCGACAACCTGGTCGGGCACCTCGACGTGGCGCTCCGCCAACTCGGAGATGTGCACCAGGCCTTCGATGCCCTCTTCGACGCGGACGAACGCACCGAACGGCACCAGCTTGGTGACCTTGCCCGGCACGATCTGGCCGATGGCGTGAGTGCGGGCGAAGTGCCGCCACGGGTCTTCCTGAGTGGCTTTGAGCGACAGCGAAACCCGCTCGCGGTCCATGTCGACGTCGAGCACCTCGACGGTGACCTCGTCGCCAACCTGGACGACCTCGGACGGATGGTCGATGTGCTTCCAACTCAGCTCGGAGACGTGCACCAGACCGTCGACACCGCCGAGGTCGACGAACGCACCGAAGTTGACGATCGAGGACACCACACCCTTGCGGATGGCCCCCTTGGTCAGCTGGTTGAGGAATTCGCTGCGCACCTCGGACTGAGTCTGCTCCAGCCAAGCCCGGCGGGACAGCACCACGTTGTTGCGGTTCTTGTCCAGCTCGATGATCTTGGCTTCGATCTCCTTGCCGATGTAGGGCTGCAGATCGCGGACGCGGCGCATCTCCACCAGCGACGCAGGCAGGAACCCACGCAGGCCGATGTCGAGGATCAGACCACCCTTGACGACCTCGATGACGGTGCCCTTGACGGCCTCGTCCTTCTCCTTGAGCGCCTCGATGGTGCCCCAGGCGCGCTCGTACTGAGCACGCTTCTTGGACAGGATCAGCCGGCCTTCTTTGTCCTCTTTGGTGAGGACCAGGGCTTCGACTTCATCGCCTACGGAAACGACCTCGTTGGGGTCGACGTCGTGCTTGATAGACAGCTCGCGGGAAGGGATGACGCCTTCGGTCTTGTAGCCGATGTCGAGGAGAACCTCGTCCCGGTCGACCTTGACGATGGTCCCTTCGACGATGTCGCCATCGTTGAAGTACTTGATTGTTTTATCGATGGCGGCGAGAAAATCCTCGCTCGAGCCAATGTCGTTGATGGCTACTTGCGGCGAGGTGACGGTGGGACTCGGCATATTGTTGGGTTGCTCCGGACAGGTTGAAGTCGTAGGGACAAGTGCT
>NZ_JBYCLD010000211.1:0-17560 GCF_057473725.1 Mycobacterium sp. TH-M11
TCGACATGCACGCCTACACGCTCAAAGAGCCCTACGGCGTCGTCGGCCTGATCTTCCCGTGGAACGGCCCGATCTTCAACGCCAGCGCCAAGCTCGCACCTGCGCTGGCCGCCGGCGGCAGCCTGCTCGTCAAACCCGCTGAAGAAACCCCACTTTCGGCGTTGCTGCTCGACAGGCTAGTCCACCAGGCCGGCGTCCCCGAGGGCGTGGTCAACCTGCTGACCGGCTACGGCCACACCGCGGGCGCGGCGATCACCAACCACCCGGACGTCGAGAAGGTCGCCTTCACCGGCTCTACCGAGGTCGGCAAGGAGATCGTCCGGGCGTCGGCGAACAACCTCAAGAAGGTCACGCTCGAACTCGGCGGCAAGTCGCCGGTTTTGATCTTCAACGACGCCGACCTCGACAAGGCCATCCTGATGGCGTCGCTGGGCATCTTCGTGCACTCCGGTCAGGGCTGCGTCTGCGGATCGCGAATCTTCGCCCAGCGCGGTGTGTATGACCGTGTAGTAGAAGGCGTTTCGATGATGGCCAACACCTTCAAGCTGGGCGCGCCCAGCGAAGAGGGCTGCGTCAGCGGCCCGCTGATCAGCCAGAAGCAGCTGACCCGGGTAATGGGCTTCATCGACGAGGGCAAAAGGGACGGAGTCGAGGTCGTCACCGGGGGCCACCGGCTGGACCGCAAGGGCTACTTCGTGCATCCGACGGTGTTGACCAATGTCGACCCGGGCATGCGGCTCTACCAGCAGGAGATCTTCGGCCCGGTGGTCAGCATCCTGCCGTTCGACGACGAGGACGAGGCCATCGCGCTGGCCAACGACACCAGCTACGGCCTGGCCGCCACCGCCTACACCGAGAACCTCAGCCGCGCCCACCGGCTCGTCAAGCGTATGCAGGCGGGCAGCGTGCAGGTCAACTGCCAGTTGGTCTTTGACCACGACGTGCCGTTCGGCGGACACAAGCAGTCCGGCTGGGGACACGAGTTCGGCAAAGAGGGCATCGATATGTACATGAAGACCAAGTCGGTCTGGATGCAACTCTAGGCACGTATTGTCTGCCCATGGCGCAGACAACCGAGGCCCGGCTGAATTCGTATGCGCCGGTCGCCCTGTCGGTGTTCCGGATCGTCTTCGGGTTGTTGTTCCTCAGTCATGGGCTGTCCTCGGTGATCGGCTGGCCCGCGACGAGTCACGCTGCACCCGTTGGACAATGGCCGGAGTTCTACGCCGGCTGGATCGAGCTGATCACCGGTACCCTGATCACCCTCGGATTGTCCACCCGGCCCGCGGCGTTCCTGGCGTCCGGCGAGATGGCGATCGCCTATTTCACCGTGCACTTCCCCCATGGGTTCTGGCCGATCAACAACCACGGCGAGGACTCGGTGCTGTTCTGCTTCGCCTTCCTGCTGCTTGTCTTCACCGGCGGCGGCCGCTATGCGATCCGGGATCGACGGCGAATTTGGTTGCGGCGCTGAGCCTTAACGCAGCGTCGCGAAAAACGCGCGGACGTCGTCGACGAACAATTCCGGTTGCTCGAAAGCGGCGAAGTGACCCCCGCGCGGCATCGTCGTCCAGTGCGTGATGTTGTAGGCGGCATCGCACCAAGCTCGCGGGGTCCGCAAGATCTCTTTCGGAAAGGCCGCGACTCCGGTCGGCAGCTCCACCCGGCCATCGCTGACGAACTTGTTGAAGCTCTCCCAATACAGGCGGGCCGATGATGCGCCGCTTCCGGTGACCCAGTACAGCATCACGTTGTCGAGCAATTCGTCCTTGGTGAGCACATTTTCGGGGTGTCCGTCGCAGTCCGCCCACGCCCAGAATTTCTCCACGATCCACGCCATCTGGCCCACCGGCGAGTCGACCAATCCATAACCCAACGTCTGCGGCCGGGTGGACTGCTGCTTGGAGTAGCCCGTGCCCCACTTGCGATGTTCCATGTACGCCGCCAGCGCCTGTTGATCGTCCTCGGAGAACTCCGCATTACCCGCCGGCTTCGCGATCGGCATGTTCAGGTGGATGCCTGCGCAGCGACCCCCGTTGCGGCCGATCTGAGTAGTCACCGCGGCACCCCAGTCGCCGCCCTGCGCGCCGTAGCGGTGGTAACCGAGCCCGCCGACCAGCGTCTCCCACACCTGGGCGATCTTCTCCACACCCCAGCCGGTGCCGGTGGGCTTACCGGAAAACCCGTACCCGGGCAGTGACGGGCAGATCACGTGGAAGGCATCCTCGGCGCGGCCCGACGGCGGGTTGACCAGCGGCTCGATCACCTTGTGAAACTCCACCACCGAACCGGGCCAGCCGTGGGTGATCAGCAGCGGCAGCGCGTCGTCGTGCGCAGAACGCTGATGGATGAAATGAAGGTCCAGCCCGTCGATTTCGGTGACGTAGTGGTCGAAGCGGTTCAGCGCGGCTTCCCGGGCGCGCCAGTCGTAGCCGTCGGCCCAGTAGTCGGCCAGCTCGCGGGTGTAGCTCAGCGGGATGCCCTGGCTCCAGTCGCCGACAGTCTCGGCCTCGGGCCACCGGGTGCGCGCGAGCCGCTCGGCCAGATCGTCGAGAACGTCGGCGGGAACGTCGATGCGGTAGGGCCTGATTTCCAACATAGCCTTCATCATGCAGGCACCCACTCAGCCGTCGAGGCCGAGGTCCGCACGGAACCGTTTCATGCCGTCGACCTTCTGCGCCAGCGTGGCGTCCGGCCCGGAATAGAACATCCAGGGCATGGTTAAAATTCCGGTGATGCCGGCGTCCTCGGCCCGCTGGTAGTGGGCGGGCGTGAACGCGTCGGTCAGCGGCGTCAAGATGGTGAAATCATGCATATGCAAGCCTTTTTCGGCCCGTAACTGACGTATCCGGTTAGTGGCCGTGATCGCCTGTTCGGTGTTGATCAGGTCGCCGATCCAGCCGTCGTATCGCGCTGCACGACGCAACGCGATCTCGCTGAGCCCGCCAACGTAGATCGGAATCCGTGGCGGCGTGGGCTGCATTTCGAGCCTGGGCGTCTGATAGAACTCGCCGTCGAATTCCGTCCAGCCCGGCGACCACAACGTCCGCATCAGAGTCAGCATTTCGTCGGTGCGTTTGCCGCGCTTGGCGAACGGCTGCTCCATCAGGTCGAATTCTTCTTCACACCAGCCGACACCGATACCGAGCTCCACCCGTCCATCGGCCAGATACGCCGCGGTGCCAATGGCTTTGGCAGCCGAATACGGATTGCGCATCGCCGGGATGTAGACCGTGGTGACGAACCGCAGCCGGGTCGTCACCTGCGCCAGCGAGCCGACCAGCACCCACGGGTCGGGCCATTCGGTGAACGGTTGCCAACGGCGCTCACCGTCCGGGGTGTAGGGGTACGGGGTGTTCAGCGTTTCCAGGTTGACGATGTGATCGGGGATCGCCATGCCGTCGTAGCCGAGATCGTCGGCCACTTTGGCGACCTCGACAATCTCCTTGGTGTTCAGAAACGCGCTGCTGACGTAGAACTTCATTCGCCCGCCCGCGCCCACGACGGCGTGATGAAGATCCCCTCGGCTTCGACGGTCACCCCGTCGGCGTCGGAAAGATGGCCGGCGACAAAAGATTTGACGCCCTCGGTGCGTTCGACGGCGGCGTCGGCGCGCAACCTGCCCAGCGGCGTCCCGCGGACGAATCGCAGCGTGAGGGTGCCGGTGAACAGCGGCTTGGTCAGACCCGAACTGGCGGCCTCACCGAGTACGTGGTCGAGCACCAGGGCGCAGACGCCCCCGTGCACCCAGCCGGGCGGGCCTTCGTAGGCGGAGTTGAGGGTGAACTCGCTCCAGCACGAGGAACCGTCGGCACTGTGCGCGACAACCAGCGGGGGTGCGATCGCATTGCGCAAGCCGATCACCGCGTTGCCCCACACCACGGGCCGTCCCCCGACCGCGCGGCGCACGACGCGCACCTCGTCACGTTCTCTGCTGCGCAACATATCTGTGGCCGTTCGGATCGCGGTGCGGGCAGCGTCGATCGAGTCGGGCTCGGCTTCGGTCTTCAATGCCGCGTCGATCAGCGCGCGGACATCCTCGGTCAGCGGGCCGTAGATCGCCGCAAGCCGGTCATGCTCGTCGGCGCTCATCACTTCATAGGAGATATTCGCGTCCAACCCCGCCTCCTCGCGCTCGTGGCGGGCATCCTTCAGCAGCCGACCGTTACTTCTTTACTAACACCGCCGACCGGCGCACCCGGCGACCGGGTGTGGCTCATTCGTCGAAGATCTTGTGCACGACGGCTTTTGCGCGCCGCGTGACCCGCAGGTAGTTATCCAGGAACTCGCCGCCATCGCCGTTGCGCGCCCAGCCGGCGGCCACCGCCACCGTGTTGAGCAGCCGTCCGGGTCCGGGTAGCTGGTCGGTGGGTTTGCCGCGGACCAGCACCAGGGCGTTGCGCGCGCGCGTCGCAGTCAGCCACGCCTGCCGCAGCAGGTCGGCGTCCTCACCGGTGATCAGCCCGGCGTCGGCGGCCGCATCCAGGCTTTCCAGCGTCGAGGTGTTGTGCAGCGCCTCGATCTCGCTGGCGTAGCGCAACTGCAGCAGCTGCACGGTCCACTCGATGTCGGCCAATCCCCCGCGACCGAGTTTGGTGTGGGTCTTCGGGTCGGCCCCACGCGGCAGCCGCTCGGAGTCGATGCGGGCTTTCATCCGTCGGATCTCCCGGACCGCCTCGGCAGACACCCCGCCGGCGGGATACCGCGTCTTGTCGGCCAAGTGCAGGAAGCGGCGGCCCAGCTCCGCGTTGCCGGCAACCGCGTCGGCGCGCAGCAGCGCCTGGATCTCCCAGGGCTGTGCCCACTGCCCGTAGTACGCCTCGTACGACGCGAGCGTACGGACCAAGGGGCCGCTGCGGCCCTCGGGCCTCAAGTTGGCGTCGACCTCCAACGGCGGGTCAGAGCTGGGCGTGCCGAGCAGCGCACGGATCTGCTCGGCCACCGTCACCGACCACTTCACCGCGTCAGAATCCTGCACGCCCGCCGCCGGTTCACAGACGAACAACACGTCGGCGTCGGACCCGTAGCCCAGTTCGCGGCCACCGAGGCGGCCCATCCCGATCACCGCGATCGCGGCCGGGGCCTCGCCGCTCTGGGGAAGATTGACCTTGATCACCGCATCCAGTGCGGCCTGCAGCACCGCGACCCAGACCGCGGTCAGCGCCGCGCACACGTCGGTGACGTCGAGCAGGCCCAGTAGATCCGCCGATCCGATGCGCGCCAATTCACGTCGGCGCAGCGAGCGCGCGACGGCGATGGCACGAACCGGGTCGCTCTGCCGGGCGGCCGAAGCCACCAGCGCACCAGCCACCGCCTCGGGGTCGACGTCCAGCAACTTCGGCCCCTCCGGGCCATCACTGTAGTTCTGCACGACCTCCGGAGCGCGCATCAGCAGCTCCGGCACGTAGGTCGACGTGCCCAGCACGTGCATCAATCGCTTGGCCACTGAAGGCTTGTCACGCAGCGTGGACAGATACCAGCGTTGGGAGACCATCACCTCGCTGAGCCGGCGGTAGGCCAGCAGCCCGGCATCGGGGTCAGGGGTGCCCGAGAGCCAGTCCAACAAACGGGGCAACAGCACCGATTGCACGCGCCCCCGCCGCCCGCTCAGGTTGATCAGCGCAGAAAGGTGCGCCAGGGCGCTGTGCGGGGCCTCGTAGCCGAGGGCGGCCAGCTGACGCTCGGCGGCCGCGGGTGTCATCCCCCCGGAGAACTCCAGGCCTTCTGGCGCAAGCGATTCCAGCAGCGGTTGGTAGAACAGCTTGGTGTGCAGCCGCGACACCCGGAGGTGGTGCCGCTTCAGTTCGTCGCGCAGCACTTCGAGCCTGTCGTGACTGCCGTCGGGACGGACGTGCGCCGCCCGAGCCAGCCAGCGCATCGCCTCGTCATCGTCGGCGGCCGGCAGCATGTGCGTACGCTTGAGCCGCTGCAACTGCAGCCGGTGCTCGAGCAGACGCAGGAACTCGTACGACGCAGTCAGATTCGCCGCGTCGTCACGACCGACGTACCCGCCGGCGCCCAGCGCGGCCAGCGCGTCGACCGTCGAGGCCACATGCAGGGACTCGTCGTTGCGTCCGTGTACGAGTTGCAGCAGTTGCACCGCAAACTCGACGTCGCGCAGCCCGCCGGTGCCGAGTTTGAGCTCACGACTCCGCACGACGGCGGGCACCAACTGCTCCACGCGTCGGCGCATCGACTGGACCTCGGGCACGAAATCCTTACGCTCGCAGGCATTCCACACCATCGGCATCAAGGTGTCGATGTAGCGTTTGCCCAACTCGGCGTCTCCGGCAGCCGGACGTGCTTTGAGCAACGCCTGAAACTCCCACGTTTTCGCCCACTGTTGGTAGTAGGCGACATGTGAGTCGAGGGTGCGGACCAGTTCGCCGTGCCGTCCCTCCGGGCGGAGACCGGCGTCGACCTGAAAGAAGGCCTCCGACGCCAGCCGTATCAGCTCGCCGGCGATTCGGGCGGAGACCGGGTCGGCCGGTTCGGCAACGAAGATGACATCGACATCGCTGACGTAATTGAGTTCGCGCGCACCGCATTTGCCCATTGCAATGACTGCCAGCCGGGGCGGAACGCCCTCGCCGCAGACAGTGGTTTGGGCGACCGTCAGCGCCGCGCCGAGCGCGGCATCGGCGAGATCGGCCAGGTGAGCTCCGACCGCCGGGAAGGGCAGCACCGGCTCGTTCTCGACGACCGGCGCCAGATCCATCGCGGCCAGCACCAACAACCGGTTTCGGTACAGCTCGCGTAGCCGCCAAGCGGGCGAACCCGCAGCGGTCGAGGGTTCGGCGACGCATTCGGTGAATTCGGCCCGCAATTTCTCGGGCGAGGGCAGTTTCACGTTGCCCTGCAACAGATGCCAGGCCTGCGGGTGGGCAACCAGATGATCGCCCAACGCCAGCGAAGACCCGAGCACACCGAACAGCCGGCCACGCAGGCAGCGGTCGGTGGCCAGTGCCTGGTTGAGCTCAGCCCACCCGTCGCCGAGGGCCTCGGCGAGCCGGACTAGCGCGCACAGGGCGGCGTCGGCGTCGGGTGCCCGCGACAGCGACCACAGCAGATCGATGCGCTCCTCGGTGTTCCAGCCCAGCTGTGCCAAATTGGCGCTCGCGCGGTCGTCGACCAACCCGAGGCGACCGAGGCCGGGGACCTTTGGCCGTTCCGTCACTGGTTGGTTCACGCCCTTGACGGTAGCGCAGTCCTCCGCAGATCTGGTTGCGCCCTTACCACCGCGGTCTACCTACAGCGAGAGGTAGGTCTTCAGCTCGAAGGGCGTGACGTGCCGGCGGTAATTGGCCCACTCCGTGCGCTTGTTGCGCAGAAAGAAGTCGAACACGTGCTCCCCCAGCGCCTCTGCGACGAGCTCGGAGCTCTCCATGGCCCGCAGCGCCTCGTCAAGGCTGGACGGCAGTTCGCGATACCCCATCGCGCGACGCTCAGTCGGCGTGAGATCCCAGACATTGTCCTCAGCCTGCGGACCCAGGACGTAGCCCTTTTCCACGCCGCGCAATCCGGCCGCCAGCAGCACGGCGAAGGCCAGGTAGGGGTTGCAGGCCGTGTCCGGGCTGCGCACCTCGATGCGTCGCGATGAGGTCTTGTGCGGGCTGTACATCGGGATGCGGACCAGCGCTGAGCGGTTGGCCGCTCCCCACGACGCTGCGGTGGGCGCTTCGCCGCCGAGTACCAGCCGTTTGTAGGAGTTGACCCATTGATTGGTGACGGCGCTGATCTCGCTGGCGTGCTCGAGAATGCCGGCGATGAACGACTTGGCGACGTCCGATAGCTGCAGTGGATCATCCGGGCTGTGGAAGGCGTTGACCTCGCCCTCGAACAAACTCATGTGAGTGTGCATGGCCGAGCCGGGATGTTGGCCGAAAGGCTTGGGCATGAACGTCGCTCGCGCTCCCTCGTTGAGCGCGACCTCCTTGATCAGGTACCGGAACGTCATCACGTTGTCGGCCATTGACAGCGCGTCGGCGAAGCGCAAGTCGATCTCCTGCTGGCCGGGGGCACCTTCGTGGTGGCTGAACTCCACCGAGATGCCCATCGATTCCAGCGCGTCGATCGCATGGCGACGGAAGTTGGAGGCAGAGTGCACGGCCTGGTCGAAGTAACCCGCGGTGTCGGCCGGCACTGGTTCGGTTCCGTCTTCGGGACCGGCTTCCAAGAGGAAGAACTCGATCTCGGGATGCACGTAGCAGGAGAAACCCAGGTCGTTGGCTTTACCCAGCTGACGACGCAGGACGTGGCGCGGGTCGGCCCATGACGGCGAGCCGTCGGGCATTTTGATGTCGCAGAACATCCGGGCCGAGTGGTGGTGACCGGTGCGGGTGGTCCAGGGCAGCACCTGAAACGTCGACGGGTCGGGATGCGCGACGGTGTCGGACTCCGAAACCCGGGCGAAGCCCTCGATGGACGACCCGTCGAAGCCGATGCCTTCTTCGAACGCGCCCTCGAGTTCAGCGGGTGCGATCGCGACCGATTTGAGGAAACCGAGCACGTCGGTAAACCACAGACGGACGAATCGGATGTCCCGTTCTTCCAACGTGCGGAGCACGAATTCCTTTTGTCGATCCATACTCCGAACAGTATGCATGCCGGGTTAAGTTTGTGTTACCGGCACGGCCTAACACCGTAAGTTTCCCGGCTCGATGCCGTCGACCAAGTAACGCACCACCGCGTTGTCCACGCACGCGTTCCCATTGAACGTCACGGTGTGTTGGGTGCCCTCGAAGGTGATCAGATCGGCTCCCAGTTGGTGGGCCAGGTTGACGCCGGCTTGGTAGGGGGTCGCCGGGTCGTGCGTGGTGGACACGACGATCACTTTGCCGGGGGCCACCGGCGCGGCCGGATGCGGCGCCGACGTCGCCGGCACCGGCCACAGCGCGCACAGGTCGCGCGGCGCGTGACCGGTGAACTGGCCGTACGACGAGAACGGCGCGACCTGACGAATCCGCTGGTCGGTCTCGGCCCATGTCGCCGGATCGGTCGGCTCGGGTGCGTCGACGCAGCGGATCGCGTTGAACGCGTCCTGCGAGCTGTTGTAGTGCCCCTGGGCGTCGCGACCGTAATACTCGTCGGCCAGCACCAGCAGGTCCCCGGGATCGGTACCGCGACGCAGCCCGAGCAGACCGCTGGTCAGGTATTTCCAGAACTGCGGGGTGTAGAGCGCGTTGATGGTGCCCGTGATCGCGTCGGAATAGCCCAGCGGCCGGCCTTCGGACGTCGGGGCGGGCCGGGTCACCAGCGGGTCGATCAACTGGTGGTAGCGGGCCGCCCACTGGTTCGGGTCGGTGCCCAGTGGGCAGTCGGTCGAGCGGGCGCAGTCCGCGGCGTAATCGTTGAACGCGGTCTGGAATCCGGACTGCTGGTTGATCAGCTCGTCGATCGGGCCGATGCTCGGGTCGATGGCGCCGTCGAGCACCATCGCCCGGACGTGGTCACCGAAGCGTTCGAGGTAGGCGGTACCCAGTTCGGTGCCATAGCTGTAGCCCAAGTAGTTGATCTGGTCGTCGCCGAGCGCTTCGCGGACGGCATCCATATCGCGCGCGGCAGAAGCGGTGCCGACGTTCTCCAGGAAAGCCGAGCCGTTGCGCGCGACGCAGCGTTGCGCGATCTGCCGGTAGATCTGCTCGATGTGCGCCACCCCTGCGGGGCTGTAGTCGACCATCGGGTCGCGGCGGTAGGCGTCGAACTCCGCGTCGGTCTGGCAGCGCACCCCGGGCGTGGAATGACCGACGCCGCGCGGGTCGAAGCCGACGAGGTCAAACCGGCGGCTGATCTCGGAGCCCGCCAGGTCCGGCCCCATCGCAGCGACCATGTCGACCGCCGACGCGCCGGGTCCGCCCGGGTTGACCAGCAACGCGCCGATCCGCGGCCCGGTCGCCGGAATCCGGATAACGGCCAGTTGCACTTGCGCGCCGCCAGGATTCGCGTAGTCGACCGGGACTTCGACGGTCCCGCACTGCGCGCTGGGCACGTCGTTGGAACTCTTGACGACCTGGTGGCAACCGCCCCATTTCAGCTGCGGCGCCCGGCCCGGCTGCGGCGCGGCCGGTCCGGGTGTCGGGCCCACGTCATATCCCGGCGTCGCCCCGGCCGGCGGAGTCGCGGACACCGTCAAGGAGGTCGACAGCATGAGCGAAAGCAGCGCAAAGCTCATCCGCCTCGTGCGCCCCATAGTGGTCAATCGTGGCACGCGTCGGCCACAGGCCGTGATCGGTATTGGTCACACCTTGATCTCGTTATTGGCCCTGTTGACATTGACCGTGCCGTCGCCGGCACCGTCAGCACCTGGCCCCTTTCGACGGTACGGTGCCGCTGACCAGGTAGGCCGTCGCGTAGTCGTCGATGCAGCTGTTGCCCTGGAATACCACCGTGTGCTGGGTGCCGTCGTAGGTGAGCAACCCGCCCTTCAACTGGCTCGCCAGGTCGACGCCGGCCTGATACGGCGTCGCCGGGTCGTGGGTAGTGGACACCACCAGCGTCGGCGTCAGTCCCGGCACCGAGACCAGGTGCGGCTTGCTCGTTGGCGGCACCGGCCAGAACGCGCACGTGCCCAGCGGTGCGTCGCCGGTGAACTTCCCGTAGTTCATGAACGGTGCGACCTCGCGAGAGCGGCGGTCTTCGTCGATGACCTTGGCGCGGTCCTTGACCGGCGGCTGGTCCACACAGTTGACCGCGACCCGCGCGTCGGTGGAGTTGTTGTAATGGCCGCGCTTGTCGCGGCGCATGTAGAGGTCGGCCAGTTCGAGCATGGTGTCGCCGCGGTGGTGGGCCATCTCGGTCAATGCGCTCGTCAGATGGTGCCAGAACGTCGGCGAGTACAGCGCCATGATGGTGCCGATGATCGCGTCGCTGTAGCTCAGTCCACGCGGATCTTTGGTGCGCATGGGTATGCCACGCATCGGGTCGTTCTTATCGACCATCGGGTAGGTCAGATCGTGGTAGATGTCAACGGCTTTGGCCGGGTCGGTGCCCAGTGGGCAGGTCGGCGACTTGGCGCAGTCTTTCGCATAGTCGTCGAAGGCATCCTGAAAACCCTTGGCCTGCCGCAAATCTGATTCGACCGGGTCGGCGTTGGGGTCGATGGCGCCATCGAGGATCATCGCCCGGATGTTCCTGGGGAAGGCTTCGGCGTACGCGGCGCCGATCCGGGTGCCATAGGAGTAACCCAGGAACGTCAGCTTGTTGTCGCCCAACGCTTCCCGGATGGCATCGAGATCACGGGCGACGTTCTCGGTACCGACGTTCGCCAGGAATTTCTTGCCCATCTTTGCGACGCAGCGGGCGACGTACTCTTTGGTTTGCTGTTCGATGTGCGCAACGCCCGCCGGGCTGTAGTCGGCTTGAGTTTCCTGGCGCAGCTTGTCGTTGTCGGCGTCGGAGTTGCACCAGAGCGCCGGCCGCGAAGTCGCCACTCCGCGCGGATCGAAGCCGACCAGGTCGAATCGCTCCCGAATCGTCGGCGGCAACGATTGCACGAGCCCCACAGCGGCTTCGATGCCGGACTCCCCCGGGCCGCCGGGGTTGATCACCAGCGAGCCGATCTTGTCGCGGGTCGCGGGAAAGCGAATGAGTCCCAGCGTCGTCGCGTCACCATTGCGATGCCGGTAGTCGACCGGCACCGCGAGTTTGCCGCACTGGACCCCACCCGGCAGCTTCGCCGGGGCGCCACCGCCGCCGGCGACCCGGCACGGGCCCCACTCCACCGGCTGGCCGACCCTGGGCCCGTACATCACCGCGCGACCCTTGACGACCTGCGTGCAGCCGGCCGCTGTGACCGCGACGACCGCCAACGCAGTCCAGATCAGCATCCTGCGCGCGATCTTGCCGCGGCGAAAGGTCCCCATGTCAGACATGGTGCCACGTGTTGGCGCGGGCTCCCGGTCGCTGGCCGTCTACCGTGTCGCGAGCAGCAGTTCTTCCATTCCGACGGCAAAGTCGTCGGCCAGTTCCCACAAATCCGGCAACAACTCGGGGCAGGCGATGATCCCGACATCGAGTTTGCCGGTCAGCGACATCACTGTGATGTTGAGGCCCGAGCCCTGGAAGATCGGCCCCAGTGGGTACATGGCCTTGACCTCACTGCCCAGAAAATAGAGCGGCACCTGCGGGCCGGGCACATTGGATATCACCAGATTGTGCACCGGAATGCGCTTGGTCAGGCTGGTCCGGGCGTAGGCCCGCATAGCCATCCCGAATACCGCCGGCGCGGCGAACTGCGACCAGTCCTGCAGAAGCGTGGCTTTGATCGCCGAACTATGTTGCTTGGCGACCACATTCGCTTCAGCGATGGCCTTGATCCGCTCGACCGGGTCGGCGATGTGGGTTTGCAGGCTGGCGAACATTCCCGAAACCTGGTTGCGTCCCGGCCGATCCGACTTGCCGTGCACGGACACCGGCACCATGGCCACCAGCGACGAGTCCGGCAGCTCGCCGCGGTCGAGCAGGAATTGCCGCAGCACGCCCGAGACCAACGCCATCACCACGTCGTTGACCTTGACGTTGAAGTAGTCCTTGACCGTCTTGACGTCCTCGAGGTCCAACTGCGCGTAAGCGATGTTGCGATGCGCGGTGATGGTGTCGTTGAACGCCGTCCGAGGCGCCGCGAACGGCGGTGCCATCGTCTGACCACTGCGCGCCCGCAATGCCGTTTTGACCACTGTCGATGCGGTGCCGGTCAGCGCACTGGCGAAGCGCAGCGGCCGGGCCGCGAATTTCACCGCGCCGGTCAACGCGATCTCGAGTTCGCTGGCGCCGCCGACACCCTCGACCGGCTCCGGGGCGGGCGCGTCGGCCTCAGTGCTGCACAGCTGCGACATCAGGTTGGCGCCGGTCACCCCGTCTACCGCGGCGTGGTGCACCTTGGTCATCACCGCGAGCCGGCCACCCTGGTGGGCGTCGGTGCCGGCAACCCCCTCGATCACCCACATCTCCCACAACGGGCGGGTGCGGTCCAGCGGCAACGAGGCGATATGGCCGGCGATCTCGGCGAGCTCGACCCGCCCGCCCGGTGGCGGCAGACCGATCCGGTGCAGGTGCCGGTTCACGTCGAAGTCGTTGTCCTCCACCCACACCGGATGGTCGAGGTTGAAGGCGCTGTCGGCCAGCTTCTCGCGGAACTCCGGCATTGCCTTGACCCGCAATGCCAATTCGTCGCGCAGCCGGTCGAAGGTGTAGCCGCCCGGCATCGTCGAGGTGTCCAGTTCGAGGATCGAGCAGACATGCAACGGCTGCGCGGGGGTTTCCAGATACAGGAAGCTGGCATCGAGTCCGCTGAGGCGCTGCATCCGCCGATGGTATGTCTGCCGCCAAGGGCCGGTACCAGAATCGCCCGATGGGCCCTGCTGTGAGGAAATCCACTGGGCCGACAGTCCACACAGATGATCTGAAGTGGCACACTGAGCGGGTCAGACGAACCCGGGGACCCGGATGGGCCTCGAGGATCGACCAGGCCACACCTAAGGACAACGATGTCTGAACAGACTGTTTATGGTGCCCATTGCTCGAGCCCGCGGGCCAGGACCCGCATTCACCATCTGCAGAAAATGAAGGCCGAAGGCGACAAGTGGGCCATGCTCACCGCCTACGACTACTCCACCGCCCGGGTCTTCGATGAGGCAGGCATCCCCGTGCTGCTGGTTGGCGACTCGGCCGCCAACGTCGTCTACGGCTACGACACCACGGTGCCCGTCTCCGTCGACGAACTGATCCCATTGGTGCGCGGTGTCGTGCGCGGCGCGCCGCACGCCCTGGTGGTCGCCGATCTGCCGTTCGGCAGCTACGAGGCCGGCCCCGCCGCCGCACTCGATGCCGCGATCCGCTTCATGAAGGAAGGGGGCGCACACGCGGTCAAGCTGGAAGGCGGCCAACGAGTCGCCCCGCAGATCGCGACGCTGACCGCGGCCGGCATCCCGGTGATGGCGCACATCGGCTTCACCCCGCAGAGCGTCAACACCCTGAGCGGTTTCCGGGTGCAGGGTCGCGGAGACGCCGCCGAGCAGACCATCCACGATGCGATTGCCGTCGCCGAAGCCGGTGCCTTCGCCGTGGTGATGGAGATGGTGCCGGCCGAACTGGCAACCCAGATCACCGGCAAGCTGACCGTCCCGACAGTCGGGATCGGTGCCGGGCGCAACTGCGACGCCCAGGTGCTGGTGTGGCAGGACATGGCCGGACTCACCAACGGCAAGACGGCCAAGTTCGTCAAGCGCTTCGGTGATGTCGGCGGCGAATTGCACCGCGCCGCAACGCAGTACGCAGCCGAAGTCGCGTCCGGGACATTTCCCGACGACGAGCACAGCTTCTAGCCGCCTGGTTGACAGGGACGGGAACGTGGCACGCTAACGGCCATGCCTCCCAGTGCTCCTACGCGCCATCTCGAGGTCGAGCGCAAGTTCGACGTCGACACCGCTACGCAGCCACCGCCATTCGATGACCTCGCCGGCGTCACCCGGGTGGAGCAGGCCGACACGCAGACGTTGGATGCCGTCTACTTCGACACCCCGGATCGCGACCTGGCCGTCAACCGAATCACGTTGCGGCGGCGCACCGGTGGATCCGACGCCGGCTGGCACCTCAAGCTGCCGGCGGGTCCGGACTCCCGCACCGAGGTACGGGCGCCACTGGATGAGGCTGAGCATCACCAGGTGCCGGCCGAACTGCTGGACTTGGTGCTTGCGATCGTCCGTGATCGCCCAGTGGCTCCGGTGGCACGGATCAGCACCATCCGCCGGCTTCAACTGCTGCACGGCGCCGATGACGCGGTCGTCGCCGAGTTCTGCGACGACCAGGTTAACGCGGGCCAGGGCGCCGATGGTGCCGTCGCCCAACAGCGATGGCGTGAGTGGGAACTCGAACTCGTCGGCGACGACATCGCATTGATGAACCGGTTGTCCGATCGGCTGTTGCACGCCGGTGCGGAGCCGGCCAGCGTCGGCTCCAAGCTGGCGCGGGTGCTCGACACGGCACCGAAGGACCTACCGGCGGAGTCGCTGCACCGGGCAATGGCCGAACAGATCGGCCGGCTGCTGGTGTGGGATCGTGCGGTGCGCGCCGAGGCCGATGATGCCGTGCACCAGATGCGGGTGACGGCCCGCACGATCCGTAGTCTGCTGCAGGCCTCGCCGGATTCTTTCGGGCTCACCGGCGATGCGCCGATCATCGACGAACTTCGTGAGCTGGGCAGCGTGCTCGGCGTCGCCCGCGACGCCGAGGTGCTGGCCGCCCGGTACCGCAGCGCCCTCGACGATGTGCCACCAGAGCTGGTCCGCGGACCGATCCGGCAGCGCTTGGTCGGCGGCGCCGAACAGCGCTACCGCACCGGCCTTCGACATGCCTTGGCGGCCATGCGGGTACCGCGATACTTCCGTCTGCTCGACGGGCTGGACGCACTGATCACCACACCGCCGTCGGCCGAGGGCAAGCCGGTCCCGACCACCGTGGCCGCCGCCGGGAAGAAGGTCCGGAAGGCGGCCAAGGCTGCGCGACGGGCCTCCGGCGCAGCCGATCGCGACCATGCGATTCACCGAATCCGTAAACGCGCCAAGCGCCTTCGCTATACCGCGGACGCCGTCGGTGCAAAGGCGGTGGCCAAGCGGGCCAAGAAGCTGCAATCGCTACTCGGCGATCACCAGGACAGCGTGGTCAGCCGCAGGCATCTGAGCGAGCAGGCCGCGGCCGCGCACGCCGCGGGCGAGGACACCTTCACCTACGGGTTGCTGTTTCAGCGGGAGGACGACCTGGCGGTCGAGCGCCGACAGCAGCTCAAGCCGAAGCTGGCCACGTTGCACCAAGCGGTGCGCAAGCTCTGACGGGGCGGACGAGTTGGCCTGTAAGCCGGATTCTGTTCCGCGTCAACAACTAACGCGGCGGCGACCATCCATCTGGACACACCGTCGCCGGGTGCCTCGAGCGGTCTACCCGCAGGCTCGGGCGAGCAACCCTCGAACGCCTGCGCGACCGCACCGGAGTGCGGTCTTCTTGACCTTGCTTCGGGTGGGGTTTGCCTAGCCACTCCGGTCACCCGGAGCGCTGGTGCGCTCTTACCGCACCGTTTCACCCTTACCACCGTGACGGTGGCGGTTTGTTTTCTGTGGCACTTTCCCGCGAGTCGCCTCGGATTGCCGTTAGCAATCACCCTGCTCTGTGAAGTCCGGACTTTCCTCGACTCGGCGCTGCGTGAGCCCGAGCCGCGGCCGCCCAGCCAACTCGTCCGCGCTAACACCGTACTCGTTGAGCAATCCGCCGGCCAGCGGCCATCTATGCGGCGTGTAGGCCGGAGATCGCTATCTGCACGGCGACTTCCATCTCGCTGATCTCCATCCGCCCAGCCGGTCCCCGAACCGGAGGCGCCCCAGAACGATAAACCATTCCAGTCGGGGTGGTGTATTGCGCTGTGTGTCTGCCGGTTTCGTCAATATGCGTGCTGACTTTCCAGCCGGCGACCTCTTTGACGTAGTTGCAGCGTTCGCACAATCCCTGCCCGTTGGCCACGCTGGTCGGGCCCCCGCTCGCCGACGGCCGAGCATGGTCGAGATGGCGGATCGGCGCGTCGCAGTACGGCGTCCGGCAGCGTTGATCCCGGAACTTGATGAATGTCGCCAGCCCGCGCGGAAACAGCCTCGCTCGCGACTCCATAGCCACCAAAGCTCCGGAGGACGGGCGCGCATAGAGTCGGCGCAGCGTAGCCCGCGACCGCTCATCGCCGACGGCGGCCGAGACCAACCCGCGTGCGACCGCCGCCGGGACCGGACCGTAACCGGAGACCTCGGCAGGCTCATTGGAGTGGCCCAGCAGGGTTTCATCGGACAGCACCAGGTTGACCGCGATCGGTGTCGGTGTTGTCACGCTGCGGCCGATGGCACGTTCGACGAGGGTGTCGGCCATGACCTGGCCGCAGGATCGGCCGTCGAATGTGGTGTCGGCTGCCCGACTCAGCGCCGCGTACACCGAGACGCCCTGGGCAACCGGCAACAGCGCGGTCAGATAGGTCATAGCGTCGGGCGCGGGCCGGATGCTCACCGAGCGGTCGGTTTCGGCTTTAGCGGCTCGGTCGACAACTGCGTGCGGGTCGAGTCGGTAGGCGATCGCTTTTGCCGCAGCCGCTACTCGCGCGTCGCCCAGCCCGTCTAAGGCGGCTGCGTGGGCGCACAATTCGGCATCCAGCGTGCGGCGGTCATCGACGTCTAGACATGCACTCTCGCGCACGATCAACGTGGCCCGCCATTCGCTCAGCACTCCGGCCTCCAGGGCAGCCAACGTATGCGGCATCTCGTTCACCAGGGCTTTGGCACAACCCAGATGCCGGTTACCGCGTGCCGGTGAATCCCGTCGGGCCAGCGCGACCTCGCCGGCGATTCCGCGGCCCCGGCGGGCGGCGGGGATGCCGGCAGCCGCCTCGGCCGCCCGGCGCGCGGCATCCAGCGCCGCCGCCGCACGAGCCTGACCCGCCGCCGCGGCGCTTTTGACCCGCTCCAACTCGGTGATGCGCTCGACCAGCGCCGACTCCGAGCAAGCCAGGTCGATCGTGACCAATGATTCGAACATA